>NZ_CP032828.1:600000-849778 GCF_003660165.1 Sphingomonas paeninsulae | reverse complement strand
TCCGCTGCCTCAAGCACTGACGCGCCGCCGAGGATATCGGCATATTTAGCCAGCGCCGCATCGCGTCGTGTCGGGATATGCTCGCTCGGAAACAGTCCGACCGATGGTTTGGCGTGTCGGGTAAACGCCTTTGCGACCTGCACCTTGTGAACTTCGGTCGGCCCGTCGGCAAGCGCAAGGCTCGGCAGGCCCATCCACATCGCGGCGAGCGGCGTTTCGTTGGTTACACCATAGCTGCCGTGGATCTGGATCGCGCGCTGAACAATGTCATGATAGATTTTTGCCATCGCAACCTTGCACATCGCAATCAACGTCCGCGCTGCGCCATGTGGTTCGTTGTCGATCACCCATGCGGTTTTCAGTACGAGCAGGCGATATTGTTCCAGCTCGATCGCGGTATCGGCAATCATGCCCTGAACGAACTGATGGTCGGCAAGCAATTTGCCCTGCGTGCGGCGCGAAACGACGCGTTCCTGCATCATTTCGAACGCGCGCTGACATTTTCCAACGGTTCGCATCGCGTGATGAACACGCCCGCCGCCAAGCCGTGCCTGTGCGACCTTGAATCCCTCACCGGGGCCGCCCAGCATCGCGTCGAGCGGCACGCGCACCTTGTTATAGCGGATATAGCCGTGGATGCCTTCGTCATGCGCGGGATCGTCACCAATCGTGCCGACGTTACGAACGATCTCGATCCCCGGAGTATCGGTGGGCACGACGAGCATAGACATGCGCGAATGGGCAGGCGCGTCGAGATCCGTCACTGCCATTACGATCAGAAAAGCGGCATAGCGGGCGTTGGACGAGAACCATTTTTCGCCCTCGATCACCCATTCATTGCCCTCTTGATAGGCGCGGCAGACGAACTCCTTGGGGTCCGCCCCGGCCTGCGGCTCGGTCATCGAGAAAGTCGAAACGATCGTACCGTCGAGCAAAGGCTGGAGATAGCGCGCCTTTTGATCGTCGGTCCCAAACATCGCGAGGATTTCAGCATTGCCAGTATCAGGCGCTGCGGTTCCAAAAATCGTTGGCGCCCAATAAGATCGGCCCAGAATCTCATTCATATAAGCAAGTTTAAGTTGCCCATAGCCCTTGCCGCCGAGGTGCGGATCGAGATGACAGGCCCATAGCCCCTGCGCCTTTACCGCTTCCTGAAGTGGCGCGATCACCGCGCGCGCCTTGGCATTCTTGGTGTCATATGGGTCGCCGTGATGCGGGAAGAGAATGTCGATTGGCTCGCATTCATTCTTCACGAAGTCACGCATCCAGTTGAGTTTAATCTGGAATTCGGGGTCGATAGTGAAATCCACGAAAGTTCTCCTTGGAAAAATGATCAGCCGATGCGGCGAATAAGAGCTTCGGCATTGGCGAAGCTCTCCAGCACGAGGCGCGAGAAAAACACGCCGGTTTCTTTCGACAGGATGCCCGCAGCCGATTGCGCGACCTTATATTCGAGAATGCAGCCGCCCTTGAACATGGCGAGGATCGCGTAATAGTCGAAATCGGCCATGTCGCGCCCGGTGCCCGCCGCATAATAGCGTGCCATTTCCTGTCGTGTCGGCCAGTTCTCACTGTTGTAGAGCCGCTTCGACGGAAGCACGCCGGGTGCCGCTTCGTCGCGCATGGCATTGGTGAAACTGGCGAGATCGAGCAGCGGATCGCCGATGGTCGACAATTCCCAGTCGATCAGGGCATTGAGGCGCGCAGGCGGTCCGTCGGCGAACAACGCGTTGGGAGTACCGACGTCGCCGTGGATAATCCCGGCCTGAAAGCTGGAGGGCATATTGGCCCGCAGCCAGTCACGCGTCAGGTCATATCCGGGGAGGTCGCGACCGGGATAGTTATACAGTTCCTTATAACTGCGGAGCTGACCTTCCCAGCGATCGACTTGCCGTTCCAGATAATTGTCGGGCTTGCCGAAACCCTCCAGTCCGACCGCCTTGTAATCGACGTTGGCGAGAGCGACGAGGCCATCAACCATCGCATAGGCGATGCCATATTCGAACGGCGGCTTGTCGAACGGAGCCTTGTGATAAATATGCTCGTCGATGATCGTCGCGGCCCAGCCTTCGACCATGTCCATCACGTAGAACGGTGCGCCGATCACCTCGGTATCCGAACAACTGCCCCGGCAAACCGGATGTGGAACCGGTGTGCCATTCAGTGCCGTCAACACGCGTGCTTCACGCATCACGGTCTTTTCGCTGCCCGGTGGCGGGACGGCGGGCGGACGGCGCAGCACCATCGTTTCGCCACCGCGATTGAGCGACAGGATAACATTGCTGGTGCCGCCGTGGATCTTCGCGGCTTTCAGCGGTCCGTCGCCAAGGCTCGGGATATTCTCATCCAGCCAAGCGGTCAGTCGCTCGACATTGTAGAGGTTTTCGGTGTCGTTCATGCTTCCTCCCCATCCTCGGGTTCGGCTTGCTCGCCGATTGTCCGAAGGCTGTTTTCAATGGATTCGCGGATCGTGCGCAGTCCGGCAACGGTAGCCGCCAGCAGCGTCGGGTCGATCGTCACGGCAAAACGCGCGGCACGTTCTATACCTGCAATATCGGCGAGATGGCGCAGACGTTGGCCTTCAGCCGTCGCTGTCAGCAGGCGCGCGCGCTTGTGATCGGGATTGTCACGCCATTCGATCAGGCCGCGCACGACGAGCGCATCGGCGGCACGCTGAATCACTTGTCGGGGGTGGCCGAGGCTGCGACCGATCTGCGGCACAGTCGGCGAGTGGCTCGCCCCGGTGACGGCGGTGAGCACGACATTCTCAACTTCGGTCATGCCGTGCATCATGCGGATATCGCGAAATACCGCGTTAGTCCGTCCGCGAGCGCGGGTGATTTCGTCGAGAAACTGAATGAACTGCTGCGCATTATCGGACATGGGACCGATATGTCAGATTGACACTATAGTGTCAATATAGATGCTGCGCGCATTTATCCATCTGTTGGACAAGAACTTTTGTGCGGGCTGGCGGAGGAGGCCACGCGAGACCCCCTCCAGTTATTCACATCAAGCGGAGGCGAACATCCGCATGATTTCGCCCGAAGTAACGGGGCGGCGCGCTTCACCGACCAGATTCATGCTTTCGGTTTTCAATCCGCCGAGGTTTTCACGCGGACTGATGTCGACGTCGCGACCGAGATAGCGCAGCGCCTTAACGGTGCAATTCTCGCGGCCGCCCAATGCGGTGAAGGGGTCGAAATTATAAAGCCGCATCGCGTTCTTATGCGTAATGTCGTCGATAACATCCTGTGGCTGGCCGAGCAGAGACGCCCACAGGAATTCGGGGCAGTTGGGCCACAAAGTGTCCGAGTGTGGATAATCCGCTTCATAGCAGACCATTTTCGGGTTCATATATTCAAGGTTTTTCAGGCCGAACTGATCGTCGATGAAGCACGTTACGATCTGGCGTTTGAACACGTCGGATGGACGTTCCTTGCCGAAGTCGCTGAACGTCCACTCGTGATGATGTTCGTAAGTGAAATCGGCACGTTCGAGGAAATAGGGAATCCAGCCGATGCCGCCTTCCGAAAGGGCCATGCGAAGGTCGGGATAGCGTTTCCAGAACGAGCCGAACAACCAGTCCGCAGCCGAGTTTGAAATCGACATTGGCATGGTCGTGATCCACGCGTCGATCGGCGTTTCTTCGGACGCATGTTCGGCGCGTGCACCCGTGCCGATGTGGCAGTTGATGACCATTTGCAGGGCGCAGCATTCTTTCCAGAACGGCTCCCAATATTCATTATGCAGGCTGGGCAGGCCAACCAGCGCCGGATTGTCGGGGAACGAAATCGCGTGAACGCCGAGCTTCGACATGCGCCGCATTTCGGTCAGCGTTTCGTTTATATCCCACAGCGGCAAAATGATCATGGGGATGAAGCGACCGGGTGCCGATCCGCACCATTCCAGAACATGCCAGTCGTTCCACGCGCGGATCGCCAGCAATGCCTCGTCCTTTTCAGGAACGGCGAGGAAGGTGCCGCCAGCAAAGCTCGGCATCGTAGGGAAGTTCAGGGAAGAGAGAATGCCATTGACATTCATGTCATCGACGCGCGCTTTCGGGTCGAAACAGCCGGGGCGGAGTTGTTCGAAGCGGGTAGGCTCCATCCCATATTCGGAACGGGGGCGGCCAACGACGGCGTTCAGGCCAATGGTCGGATAATGGCGTCCGGCCCATGACCAGACGTCCTTGCCGTTCTTGTCGATGATCTTTGGCGCGCGATCCTTCTTACCCTCGGGATAGTGGCGAATGAACGCCTCGGGCGGTTCGACGGCATGATCGTCGACGCTGATCATGATCAAGTCTTCCATCTGCATCCTGTATCTCCTTCTGAGCGTCATTGAATTGACGTTTCATCAGCTTCTATCCTTATTCAGATGTCGCTGCAAGAAGTCGAGAGGGCGGATTGCCCGTGGAAACAGGAAAAAAACAAATCCGGCCCGGCGTTTGGCCGGCCCGGATTCGCTTAATTTTCGACTCAGACGCGTTCGATGATGATCGCAGGGGCCATGCCACCCGCTGCGCACATCGTGACGAGGCCACGCTTCAGGTCGCGGCGCTCGAGTTCGTCGAGCAATGTGCCGATCAGGATAGCGCCGGTCGCGCCGATCGGGTGACCAAGAGCGATGGCACCGCCGTTGACGTTCACCTTGTCGCGATCGAGCTTCAGGTCGCGAATGAACTTTTCAGCGACGACGGCGAAGGCTTCGTTGATTTCCCACAGGTCGATGTCGTCAACCGTCAGGCCAGCGCGGGCCAGTGCTTTTTTGGCGGCGGGCACGGGAGCGTTGAGCATCAGCGTCGGATCGTCACCGATGTTGACGGCGGCAAGGATGCGGGCGCGGGGCTTCAGGCCATGCGCGTCGGCATATTCCTTCGAGGACAGCAGGATCGCAGCTGCGCCATCGACCACGCCCGAACTGTTACCGGCATGGTGGGAGTGGGTAATCTTCACATCGGGGTATTTTTTATTGATCAGCGAATTGAACGTCGTGCCCTTTTCGTCAAGCGGCATCGAACCGATCGCCTCGAACGATGGCTTCAGCGCGGCAAGGCCCTCTGCCGTGGTCTGCGGGCGGGGGAACTCATCCTTTTCAAGAACGACAACGCCGCTCTCGTCGGTGACAGGAACAAGGCTCTTGTCAAAACGGCCTTCGGCAACGGCGACAGCAGCGCGACGCTGGCTCTCAAGACCGAGCGCGTCGAGTGCTTCGCGGCTGATCCCTTCCATCGATGCGATCGCGTCCCCGCATACGCCCTGATGCGACTGAGGATAGGCTTCCTGAAGGCGCGCATTGCCCGACCCCATGCCAAGTGGCTTAAGGCCCGCCGCCATTTCTTCCTGCGCGATCGTCGCGGTCAGTGACATCATCTCGGTGCCGCCGGCGATGACCAGATCTTCCAGACCCGACATAATCTGTCCGGCTGCAAAGCTGACCGAACTGATGCCGCCGCCGCAGAAGCGGTCCAGCGTCGTGCCGCTGACACGCTGGTCATAGCCTGCGTCCAGTGCGGCCATGCGGCCCATGTCGCCGCCCTGCTTGCCCTTTTGCGTGGAGGTCGACCAGATCACGTCATCGACATCGGCGGTGTTCAGATTGTTGCGCTCGGCAATCGCTTTCAGCACCGTTGCGGCGAGATGCTGGGGGTGCATGTGCGCCAGCGCGCCTTTGCCAACCTTGCCCGTGCCGCGAGGGGTGCGGACAGCGTCGATGATATATGCTTCGGCCATGTAAGACTCTCCAAGGAAGTTGCCGCCCCAACAATGCGGCGTCGATTCGGGATACCTGTGTTACCTAGCCATACAAGTGGGATTGTCGGATGGGCAACAGCGGAGATATGGTGATGCGACCACTGAAAGGAAAGTTCGTACTCGCGGCAGGAGATGACGGGACCGAACCCGATAGCCCCACTCACACACCATTTCACACCAAAGTCAGACAGGAAGAACCGGCATGGACATCACGAAACTTTTCGACGTTGCAGGCAAAACGGCGCTCGTAACCGGCGGCTCGGGCGGCATCGGTTATATGATCGCGGAGGGGCTGGCACGCGCTGGGTGCAAAGTTTTCATCGTCTCTCGCAAGGTCGCAGGAATCACCGCTGCGGCTGAACGGCTTTCCGCGTTTGGGAGTGTTACGCCGATTGCTGCCGACCTCGGCACCGCCGAAGGCGTGGCGGCGGTCGCGGCACAGGTCAACGCGGGTACGCTGAACATCCTCGTCAATAATGCCGGCACCACATGGGGGGCGCCGATCGACGAATTCCCGCGTGAGGGTTTCGAAAAGGTGCTGAAGCTCAACCTGCTCGCACCGTTCGAGCTGACCAAATCACTCCTGCCTGCACTTCGGGCGGGCGCAACTGCGGAAGATCCCGCGCGCGTTATCAACATTGCGTCGATCGATGGTCTGAAATTACCGGAGTGGGAAAGCTATCCCTATTCGGCCACGAAATCGGGCCTGATCCACATGACGCGCCATCTCGGCAAGTTCCTTGCGGGTGAGAATATCAGCGTGAATGCAATCGCGCCGGGCCTCTTCCCATCGAAAATGAGCGATACGATCGTCGATTTCAGCGATCCCGATGCCGTTGCGGCTATGGCGTCTCCCCTGGGCGCACGGGTCGGTACGCCAGAGGACATTTCCGGCGCGGTTCTGTATCTGTCGTCAAGAGCAGGGGCGTGGCTGACGGGCGTTACGATCCCGGTCGGTGGCGGGCGTGGTACGGTTGACTAACTGACGCGGCGACCGACGCCGCCCATGATCCCGACCGCGTTCCTGATGG
The DNA here is from genome assembly GCF_003660165.1 of Sphingomonas paeninsulae. Classification (NCBI taxonomy): domain Bacteria; kingdom Pseudomonadati; phylum Pseudomonadota; class Alphaproteobacteria; order Sphingomonadales; family Sphingomonadaceae; genus Sphingomonas; species Sphingomonas paeninsulae. The sequence continues at coordinate 842,991 of NZ_CP032828.1, read as the reverse complement.
ATCGACGGTCGGGGCAGGTTTCAGGCCCCGCGAAAGACCGGTTTGCGCTTTTCGAGGAAAGCCGCGACGCCCTCGGCATGGTCGGCGGTGGTCCCGGCCAACCGCTGATTGACGCGTTCCATCGTCAGGGATTCCGACAGGGATTGCGTCGCTGCCCGCGCGATCCCTTCGCGCATCAGGCCATAGGAAACCGTCGGGCCAGCGGCGAGCCGCGCTGCCATCGCGCGCGCGGTCTCCATCAGCGCGGCATCGTCCACCACCTGATAGATCATGCCCCATTCCAATGCGGTCGCAGCGGGAATGCGCTCACCCAGCATCATCATCTGGGTTGCACGCGCCCGACCGATCAGGCGCGGCAGCAACCACGTCGCGCCGACATCGGGGACAAGCCCGATATTGGCAAAGGGCTGAAGGAAATAAGCCGACGTACCGGCGATCACGATATCGCCCGCCAGCGCATAGCCGCAACCACCACCAGCCGCCGCGCCATTGATCGCAGTGACGACGGGGACGGGCAATCGCGCCAGCCGCTCGAGCAACGGGTTAAATCCGAGTTCGAGGCCCCGGCCCATGTCCTGTCGCGCCCCCTCTGTCCCGCCAGCGGGTGACAGGTCGGCACCCGAACAAAAAGCCCGGCCAGCGCCGGTAATCAGCAGTACCCGCGCACCCTCGTCGCGGACGCGGTCGACGGCATGGGTCATTTCGGCAAGCGAGTGTTGCGACAGTGCGTTAAGCAACGTCGGACGATTGATGGTCAGTGTCGCGATATCATCCGCGATCTCGAATAGGATATGTTCGTATGTCATTGTCGGCCCTCTTCGCTGCGCTCGATCAGCATGTCCAGACGGCGTTCGATCCCGGCCAGCCGATCCCCGGCATCTGGCCCACAGGATTCGGCCGGCACCAGCACCGGCATCACGAAATAGCGCAGCCGCCCCCGCAGCGTCTCTTCGCTCCACGGCGCGGCACTCGCGAGCACGATCATCTGGTCCGCTGTCCAGTCGATCAACTCGGCCACCGTCACACAGGCCTCGGCGGCCGCGCGCTGGTTCATCGTCGATGACAGCAATGGCGCCAGTCCCAAGTCGGCCCCGTGGGCGTGCGACGCCTTGAACAGCCGGATCGCGGCGGCCGACATTCCGGTGAGCAGCGAACGATCCAGCCAGCCCACCCGCTGCATCTCGAGGATTGCCTCCGTCAGCACAGTCTCTATCCGTTCCATAACCGTGCCGGGGCCAAGGTAGATACGGCGCGACCATAAACGGAACGGTTCGGCGCGGGTAATCAACAGCGCCTTGAACAGCGATTCACGATTGCCATAGCGACGGTACAGCGTTGTCCGTGACACGCCTGCTTCGACGGCCACCTCCTCCAGCGACACGCTGTCGAACCCCTTGCGATCGATGCACCGCGCCGCCGCATCCAGTATCGTGTCGCTGCCCGACGGTGTTTGGGCGACGAATGGTGGTGATTGCCAGGTTTCAGGGGCGGGTTGGGCGGCAGACATTCCGCCTGCTTAACCGCACCCAATCCCGTTGTCGCGCTACAAATCCCCGATACTGTGTCAGGCCTTTTCTTTAGCCAAACTCGCCATGTCGATGACGAAGCGATATTTAATGTCGTTACGCTCCATGCGATCATAGGCGTGCAAGATATCCTGCATGGCGATGGTCTCAGTATCCGGCAGGATGTTCTTTTCAGCACAAAATTCCAATAATTCCCGCGTTTCGGCAATGCCCCCGATGCCGGATCCAGCCAGCGATTTCTGACCGCTCAGCAGCATCCCCGAATGGATTTCCGGCAGCATCGCAATTGCGCCGACGATGACGTGGACGCCCCGCGTCGCGAGCAGCCGCAGATAGGGGCTGACATCATGAGCAACCGGGATCGTATCGAGCACCATGTCGAAACTGCGTGCAGCAGCTTTCATTGCGGCAGGATCGCTGGTCAGCACGACGCGGTGCGCACCCAGCGCCAGCGCGTCCTCGACCTTGTTCGGCGAACTGGTCAGCACGGTCACGTCCGCGCCCAGCCCGACCGCCAGCTTGACCCCCATGTGACCAAGTCCACCCAGACCAGCCACGGCAACGCGCGTGCCCGATCCGACATTCCAGCGGCGGAGCGGCGACCAGGTCGTGATGCCTGCGCACAGGAGCGGTGCCGCGCGTTCGGCATCCAGACCTTCGGGCAATTTGATGACGAAATGGTCGCGCGCAACGATATGATCCGAATAGCCACCATAGGTTGGCGATCCGTCGCGACGATCTTTGCCATTGTACGTCAGGGTCGAACCTTTCGCACAATATTGCTCATGATCCTCATGGCAGTCGCCACATTCCATACAGCTATCGACCATGCACCCGATTGCGGCCACGTCACCGATCTTTACGCTCGTCACGTCGCTGCCGATGGCGGTGACGCGACCGATGATTTCATGTCCGGGAACGACTGGATACATCGTGTTGCCCCAGTCGTTGCGCGCCTGATGCAGGTCCGAATGGCAAACCCCGCAATAAAGAATGTCCATCGCTACGTCGTCGGCACGCAGAGCGCGGCGTTCGAACGTGAAGGGAGCGACGAGCGTATCCGCGCTTTGTGCTGCGTAACCGATTGCCTGTGTCATTGGATTTCCTTTTGGTTAGTAACGCGGCGGTCAGCCGGGCATCGAACTTTGCTGTAGAATTGCGCACACGCTGCGCGTGCCATCGGTGGCAACGGCCTCTATCTCCGTTGTCGTCACGGTGACGGATCGGCCCGAACGAACGACTTGTCCGGTCGCGATCAACAGGTCGCCATTGGCCGGGCGCAGGAAATTGATTTTATATTCGAGCGTCAGGATTTCGACGCCCGGATCGAACAGCGTCATCGCCGCATAGCAGCCCGCGACATCGCCGATCATGCCCACGATGCCGCCGTGAACGAAGCCATGATGCTGCCGCACCCGGTCCGTCACGATGAGCCTCACGACGCAGCGACCGGGCGTCACTTCGCCAAGTTCCGCCCCGATCGTGACGAGTGCACCCTGTCGGGCAAAACTCGCCGCAATATCGGTCGCATAGGCCGGATTACGCGTAATCGGGGCAGGGCGAAGGGCAGCGGCAGGCATCACTTGCCGGTGAATACTGCCGGGCGACGGCCAAGGAATGCGGCAAGTCCTTCGGCTGCGTCGGCCGAACGCATGGCGTTTTCGATTGCGGTGGCTTCGGCATCCAATTGTGCGTCGTAATTGCCGCCGCTTTCCGCCAACAGCCGCTTCACCGCACCGAATGCGCCAGTCGGTCCCGCCGCAATTTTTTTGGCGATGGCTTCTGCTTCACCTGCAAGCGCTTCATCATCGACGATGCGCGTGACCAACCCATATTCGGCGGCTTCCTCGGCATTCAGGCGCCGGCCCAGATAGGCGAGTTCCTGTGTCCGGCGCAGGCCGACGACGCGGGGCAGCAACCATGTCGCGCCGCCGTCTGCGGTCAGGCCGATGCCTGTATAAGCCATCGAGAAATTCGCCGAACGTCCCGCAATCACGATATCGCCACCCGCGACAAGGCTGAGACCGGCACCCGCTGCCGCGCCCTGTGCCGCAACCACCAGCGGCGCTGGATGATCGAAAAGGAAACGGAGTCCTTCATGCAGGCGGCGGGCTAGCCCCCCAGGAAACCGGCAGGGTCGGCTTCGTCTGCAAAAGCACGGATGTCGCCGCCGACGCAAAAGTTCTTGCCCTCTGCACGCAGCAGGAAAGCGCGGGTCGCAGGATCGCCCGCCAGCCGTTCCGCAACATTGCTGAACGCATCGACCAGTCCCCAGCTCATGGCATTATGGGCCTCGGGCCGCGACAATGTGATGGTGGCAAGGCCATCGGTGATCGTGCCTGTGACGAGTTCGGTCATGTGGGACTCCTGTAAAAAATGGGGCATATAGTGACGGCCATCAGCGCGGGGCCACGAATAACGTCTGGTGTCCGCGCGCAAAAGGGCCGCGTGTATCGGCGAGGATCATGTCGGAGCGACCGACGCCATTGCCCTCGCTGGCTGTCGAAGCATCGATCAGCAACCAGTCGCTGACCGGCGCTCGGGTAAGGTGTAGCGTGATGTCGAGATTGGCATAGGTCCATGCCGCGCGGTCGAGCACGCTGCCGAGGCCACCTCCGAAATCGCCAAGTATGGCCGCACGCAACAGCGGCGACAGCGGCTCGTCCTGAACGTGATGATGTCCAAAGCGGACCCAGAGGGCCGCGGGGCCGGGTTCACGAAGTGCACCGCTGACGAGACGGGTTTCGAGCGTACCGCCGAATGCCCGCTCGTCCATGAACTGCGCTTCCGGCGAATCTTCGGGTGACGGATAAGGGCCAATTTCGGGGAAGGGCAGGGTATCCTGTTGCCGCACACGCAGCGCGGTTGCGCGGGCGACGACACGATCTTCTACGATCAACTCGGTCTCGACCATCTGGATACGCCTGCCTTCGCGCAGGATGCGACAACGTCCGCTCGTCGCGGCGCGCGGCGCGGCGGCGAGGATGTCGATGGTCAGGCGAACCGTCGTCATTTCGGCGGGGGCGGGGATCGTCTCGATCAAATAGGTCGCCAATCCGCCCAGTGCGACGCCATTCTGCTTGCCGCGTTCCCACGGGCTCGCGGCAAGGCGCGTGGGGATGAAGAACTCACCGTCGCGTGCGTAGAAATAGGGTGTCATTCGGGCGATCGATCCTTGGCGATTTCGGTGTTGGCTGCGGTTCCGGGCGGCGTGGACGTTGTGCGCATCGGTACGCCATCGAACGCGGCAAGAACGCGGTCCATGCGTGCTGCCACATGACCGCGATAATCGCCGTGCGTGACGATATGAAGGCGATTTTCGCGGATCGCATCAACCACCATCGCGCCGACGATTGCCGGGTCGATTCCTTCGTCGGTCGTCTTGCGCTTGGCGTGGATGCGGTCGCTTCCGGCGGCCGTCGTCGTTTCGCCAAGATTGGTGCGGACCAGCCCTGGACATAATACCGAAACGCCAACCCCATGCGGTGCCATTTCGGCGTGCAGCACTTCGCTAAGGCCGACGACGCCAAATTTGGACGCGGTATAGGCACCCAGTTTCGCGCTCGCCATCAGTCCGGCCATAGAGGCCGTGTTAACGATATGGCCGTCCCCCCGGTCGCGCATCCCCGCGCCGAATGTCGCGATGCCGTTGAACGTGCCGGTCAGCTTGATCGCGATGACCCGGTCGAACGCTATCGGGTCCATGTCGGCGAGCGTGTGTCCGTCGGGACCGATGCCCGCATTGTTGATGAGGATATCGACGGGGCCAAAGCGTTCCTCAACTGTGGCGCGAGCCGTTGCCCAGCCGTCGCGATCGCGAACGTCCAGCCTGACTGACGCGGCTTGCGGGCCGAGGTTGGCCACGACCTTGTCCAACACGACAGGATCGAGGTCGGCGATCATCACGCGCGCGCCTGCTTCGATCAGCGAGGCGGCGATTGCGAGCCCAATGCCGCTGGCACCGCCGGTGACAAAAGCGATGCGTCCGTCGATTTCCCGCATTTCTCTCCCCTTGCAGTTCGGTTAGGTCTGGTTGTGCACCGGACGTTCGGTATGTACGGCGGCACCTAGTGAACCAGGTGAGCGAACAAGGATAGATGATGACAGGAAAAGCCGCAACGCCGGTATTCGATCTTTCGGGGCGCGTTGCGCTGGTCACTGGCGCTTCGTCGGGGCTGGGTGAACGGTTTGCAGAAATCCTTGCCGCTTCGGGTGCCGCAGTTGTGCTCGCCGCACGCCGTACCGACCGGCTCGAACAGACCTGCGCCGCGATCAAGGCAAAGGGCGGCCGCGCGATCGCGGTGGCGATGGACGTCGCGGATGAAGCTTCGACGGTTGCTGCCTATGACGCGGCGGAGGCTGCTTTCGGTACGGTCGACACGATCATTGCCAATGCGGGCATGAATTCGGAAGGGTCGATCCTCGATTTGCCAGTCGAGGAATTCGACCGCGTGATGGCAGTCAATCTGCGCGGCGTGTTCCTGACCGCACGCGAAGGGGCAAAACGCCTGATTGCCAGCGGCAGCCGTGAATCCGGGCGTGGGCGGATCGTCATCACTGCCTCCATCACCGCACACAAAGTCGAGGCGGGGCTTGCCGCCTATTCAGGATCGAAGGCCGGCGTCCTGCAAATGGGCAAGGTAATGGCACGCGACTGGATACGGCAGGGGATCAACGTCAACATGATCTGTCCCGGCTATATCAAGACCGAAATCAACGGCGAATGGTTCGACACCGAAGCTGGCGCAAAGCAGATCGCCAAATTCCCCCGCCGCCGGATCATGGAACAGGGTGAACTGGATACGATGCTGCTCTATCTCGCCTCCGATGCGTCGGGCGGCGTGACCGGCACCAGCTTTACCATCGACGACGGGCAGTCTCTCTGATGGCAAAGATCGACCCGGCGTTGCTCGATATCGGTCGCTATCCGTTTCACCACGTCATCACGACGCGGTTCGCCGATGTCGATCCGAACAGGCACATCAACAATGTCGCGCTGGTCGCGGCGTTCGAGGATGCGCGCTTCCGGTTCGACGTGGCCCAGCATTTCCATGAGACGATGGGCGGCTATCGCATTCTGATTGCATCCAATCATATCGACTATGTCGGGGAGGCTCATTATCCCGCGCCCCTCGACCTGCACGTCGGAGCGCTGGAGATTGGCCGCTCAAGCTGGCAGCTTGCCTGCCTCGCCAGTCAGGACGGAAGACCCTGCGCCTTTGCCCGCGCGACACTGGTTGGGACAAAGGACGGCAAGCCTGCGGCACTACCCGATGCTTTCCGTGAAGCGCTGGGGAAGGCCCGGCTGCGCGCGGTAGCGGAGGTATAGGATGGCCGGTCCACTTGCAGGTATCCGCATTATCGAGTTCGAGGGCCTCGGACCCGGCCCGTTCGCCGGCATGATGCTGGCCGATCACGGTGCAGAAGTAATCCGCATTACCCGCCCGAACCACGCCAGTCTGCTGTCGAACCTGTCCAAATTCGACGTGCTCGCCCGGTCGCGCCGCCGCATCGCGATCGACATGAAATCGGCAGAGGGCATCGCGGTCGTTCGCGATCTGTGCGCCTCGGCGGACGGCATTATCGAGGGGTTTCGGCCCGGCGTCATGGAGCGCCTTGGCCTCGGCCCGGACACGCTGCTCGCGCTCAAACCCGCACTGGTCTATGGCCGCGTCACGGGCTGGGGGCAGGACGGCCCGCTCGCTCAGGCCGCCGGGCACGACATTAATTACATCGCGATTAACGGCGTCCTGCACACTATCGGCAGCCCCGGCGGCAAGCCGGTGCCGCCGGTCAATTATATCGGCGACTTTGGCGGCGGCGGGATGCTGATGGCGTTCGGCATGGTCGCGGCGCTGTTGTCCGCACGGGCCAACGGCATTGGGCAAGTGGTCGACGCGGCAATGGTCGATGGGTCGGCTCTGCTCGCCGGAATGGTCTGGCAACTCAACAACGCAGGGATGTGGAGCGACCGGACCGGATCGAACTGGCTCGACGGCGCTGCGCACTTCTACGACACTTATGAATGTTCAGACGGCAAATATGTCGCGATCGGCGCCATAGAACCGCAATTTTACGCGCAGTTACGAAGCGCACTGGGGCTGAGCGACGATACGTCCTTCGATGCCCAGATGGACCCCGCTGGGTGGCCGGAGCTAAAAGAAAAGATCGCGGCCATCATCCGAACCCAATCGCGCGATCACTGGACAGCGTTGATGGAGGGCACCGATCTTTGTTTCGCGCCAGTCCTGTCGCTTGCCGAAGCCCCGCACCATCCGCACGTCGCTGCCCGCGAAACCTTCATCAAGGTTGACGGCCAGACCCAGCCCGCGCCTGCGCCACGCTTTTCCCGCGACCGCGCCGACCCGCCGCGCGCCAGCTCTACCACGAGCGACGCCGACGATCTCCTCACGGCAATCGGCTACGATCCCGCCCGCATCGCGGCGTTACGCACCGCGGGAACCGCATCCTAATCAGGGTTCAGTCGATCACCGCATAACGCTCAAGCTGCATCCGTCCTTCGATCAGACCGCCCAGCTTTGGACCCGCAGCCTTGAACCACTCGGACGCCATGTGAGCGTCAACCGCAGCCTGATCGTCGTAGAGTTCCATCATGCGATATTGCGTTGGATCTTTCGCATTATGGACCAGTTTATAAAGCTGCACGCCCGGCTCATTGGCGTTGGTCGCTTTCACCAACTCCCCGGCCACAGCTTCAAATGCTGCGGCGTTTTCCGCGTTGATGGTGAAAGTGGCGATGATTGCGATCATGTGGCGTCTCCTTATGAATTCACTGTCGTGTCGTCCCGCGCGGCATCGCGTAACACGTTCTTTAAAACTTTCCCTGCGGCGGACAGCGGCAACGCGTCCACAAAAGCAAAACTGCGCGGGATTTTATATCCGGCAAGGGTAATACGACAATGCGCGATCAGCGCGTCGGGCGTAGGTGTTGCGCCCCCGCGCGGTACGATGACGGCGTGCACGCGTTCGCCCCACTTCGGGTCGGGAACCGCAACAACGGCAAGCCCGGCGACATCGGGATGCGTCGCCAGCGCATTCTCGACCTCTGCCGAATAGACGTTTTCGCCGCCGGTAATAATCATGTCCTTCAACCGGTCGACGACCGTGATATAGCCCTCGTCATCCATCCGTCCCAGATCGCCGGTGTGCATCCAGCCACCGCGCAGCGCTTCGGCGGTAGCGTCGGGCATTTGCCAATATCCCAGCATGACGGTCGGCCCGCGCGCGACGATTTCGCCAACCTCGCCACGCGGCAGTTCTTCGTCATCGGGTCCGACGATGCGAATCTCGGTGGTCGGCGTCGCCCGGCCTGCCGAACGCAACCGACCGTTTGCGCGTGCTTCGGCTCCATGATCCTCGGGGCCGAGAATGGTCACGGTCGGCGATAATTCAGTCATGCCGTAAGCCTGTATAAACCCGGCGTTGGGAAAGGCTGCAATGGCCCGATCGAGCAGCGCACCGTCGATCGACGAAGCGCCATAACGGACGCGCTGCACCGAACCCATATCGAATTCGGCAAAGCGCGGGTGATCGACCACCATGCGGATCATCGTGGGCACGAGGAACAGTTCGGAAATACGATCGCGCGCAACCGCTTCGATCGCCGCCAGCGGTTCAAAGGCAGGCAGGAAATGGCTGGTGCTTCCCGAAAACAGCGCCACGAACAGCCCGGATAGCGCGCCGATATGGAACAGCGGGGCGGTGTGCAAATACCGGTCGCCAGCCAGACCGCGCTGGCACGCAATAGAACCGAGCATCGACGAGGCAAGATTGGTGTGACTAAGCATCACGCCCTTGGGAAAGCCAGTCGTACCACCGGTGTAAAGGATCGCCGCGAGGTCATCGCCCCGCCGCAATGCGTCTTCGACCGGCGTCGCAGTATCGATCCATGCCTGTAACGGCGCACCCGTTTCGACCAGATGCGACAGGCCCGGAGCCGCTGCCCGGATACCGGGCACGAGAGCCGCAAATTCAGGATCGACGATCAGGAAACGCGTCTGACAATTTTCCAGAGAATAGCCGATTTCCCCTGCCGTCCAGCGCAAATTGACCGGGTTGATAACCCCGCCCGCCCAAAAGGTGCCGAGCACATAGGTCAGAAAATCGGTGCCGTTGCGGGCGAGCATCGCCACGCGATCCCCCGGTACGAGCCCCCGTTCGCGCAATGCGCCGGCAAAGGCCGCGACCCGTGCAGAAAGTTCGCGCCAGGTGAGCGTCCGTGCGGCATCGACGCCAGCAATGCGGTCGGGCGCCTGCCGGTCCATCCGGTGGAGACATTGCGTCAGATACATTGATCGTCCTCTCCAGCGTCCGTTAAACGATGCTGTTGACTATTCAAACCGCTTCAGCACAGATTGGGGAGAAAGTGAACCTAGTCAATTAGGTCGAATGGAGAGTATGACAATGAACGACGGCGCGGGGAATGAGATTGGGAACGAAGCTGCAAGGGTGCTCGATCCTTCGCGGTTGATTGCGCATGTAGAAGCAGCAACCGGCCTGAACGACTGGGGCACGCCCGAATTCAGGACCGCGCTCGACCAGCTCTGTGCATCGGCTATCGATGAAGCCGATTTGGAGGGAGCCGCGCTGGCCGGATTTGCTGCCACGATCGAACGGCTGCTGACCAATCGTCTGCGGCTTTATGCCGACCGCGCGGCCTTCCCGGAAATTGCCACACAAAAGATCGTTGCGCCGCTGATCGTGACCGGCCTTCCGCGCGGAGGTACGACCATTCTTCACGGCTTGCTTGCTCAGGACCCGGCAGCGCGCAGCGCCGCAAAATGGGAAGTCGATTGCCCATCACCACCTCCACGCGCCGAAAACAGAGCGAACGACCCGCGCATTGCGATCAGCACGGCTGCGGTGGAGGCGATCCCGGCTGCGTTTCGCGCCATGCACGCGATGGGCGCGACCTTGCCGGAGGAGTGCAACAACTTTTTCATGATGGCTTTTCGTTCCCCCAATTTCGGTGCCACCGCAAACCTGCCTTCCTATATGCGCTGGCTGATCGAGGATGCCGACATGGCACCGGCGTTCGAATTTCACCGGCATTTTCTTCAACACCTTCAGGCGTTTGCCCCTGCCGGTTACTGGGTGTTGAAAGCACCACCCTATCTGTGGTGGCCCGAGGCGCTGTTTGCTGCTTATCCCGATGCGCGGGTCGTCGTGACGCACCGTGATCCCGCCGATGTCATGCCTTCGAATGCGAGCCTTATCGCTTATTTGCGCGGCTATACCGGGACGCCCGACCCATTGGCGGTCGGCAAGGAACAGGTCGGCCACTGGAGAACCGGCCTCGACCGGATGCACCGCTACCGATCATCAGGCGCGCACAGCGAACAGTTCATCGACACCTATTACACCGACTTCGTCAGCGCGCCGATGGGTGTCGTCGCCACGATTTACGACCGTTTCGACATGACCCTGAGCAATGAGGCGCGCGATGCCATGACTCGGTTTCTGGCAGGAAACACACAGGGAAAGCACGGTCGCCACGACTATCAGGCAGAGACGTTCGGCCTTTCGCGCGAGACGCTTCACCGTGAATTTGGCGACTATATCGCCGCTTATGCCATCCCGACCCGCTGAAGGAACGACCCCCATGTATCATCCCGCCGATCTGGTAATGACACCCGAACTCGATTTGGCGCTAACCGCGCCACTGGCCGACGACCCGGAAGCGATCGAGACGTTCAACATCTGGCTCTTCGATGGTGAGCGCAACACCGGCTTCAATATTCATCCGCGCGCCACTGGCGGCGTCATGGACTGTGCGATCACGGTTTTCCTGCCCGATGGACGGATCGCGCGCGCCAATCACGGGTCGCCCGGCACGTTCACCGATCCCGCGCGGCCCGCTTCTGAATTCGTAAAGCTGCATTGCGTGGAGCCGGGCAAACGCTGGCAAGTAGAAATCGTCGATGCGGCGGTCTGGCTGACATCGGATGCCGAACAGGCGGCGGGCAGCGTGGACGATGAAACGCCGGTCGCGCGTATTTCTTTGTCGGCTACGGTCGAAACGGTTTCACCCGCCTGGGTGAATGGCGCGCTGCTCCCTGAATCCCGCGTTACTCTGGGTGACAAGATGTCATGGTGGATGGGCAACCGACTGGTCCGTGGTTTCGACCCGCAAGCGTTTCGCTACGACCATCTCGTCATCGGCGGCGGCGAAGTGCGTTTCCAGGGCCAGACGCTGCCTTTTTCAGGGAGCGGACTGCGCGGTCATGTGCGTGGCGTGCGCCGGATGCCGGGGATGACCGGGCATTGCTGGGCAGAGGGATGCACCGCAGACGGACGGCGCGGCTTTGGCACGCAGATGTTCCTGCGCGAAGGCGGCGGCTATGAACATAGCGAGGCGTTCCTCTGGAATGATGGGCAGGTCTATCCCGCGCGCATCATCGCGACGCCGCATCTCGATCGCGATTCCGCGAACCGTGATTCGGTGTTCGAGCTGGCTTGCGATGAACTGGGCCTCGTCCGCATTCTCGCCCATGACGTCCGCGCCTTTTGGTGGCGGATGCCTGCATGGGGCACGCACGGCCCCATACATTATGGTTGCGACCTGACATCCCCGACCCTCATGAAGCAGGGCGTGGCCCGCTTCACATGGGAGGATGACGGAACGGTCGGCTACGGTCTGCTTGAACGTTCCGGCTGACGGGCCGGACTTACCGCGGGATCTGGTTGAACGGCACGCCCTTGTCGGGGCGGTGATCCTGCGGCAGGCCAAGGATGCGTTCGGCGATGGTGTTAAGCAGCATCTCGTCCGCACCACCGGCGATGCGGCCGGTCGGTGCGGTCATCCATGACTTGCTCCAGCTTTCCTTGCGCGTCAGATCGTCGTCGTAACGCATTCCCTCGACGCCTTTCAGGTCCACCGCGAACTCGGACAGCTTCTGACGCGCCCGCACCGAAACGAGCTTGTGAACCGCGCCTTCCGGTCCCGGCTGAAGCCCGGCTGCCAGCGACAACAGGGTACGCTCATAGATCGCCCCCATGGCGCTCTGCATAGCATAAGTGCGCGCGATGCGTTCGCGGATACGTCCGTCCTCGATCGCGGGGCGGCCCTTGATCTTTATGGCTTTCGCTTCGTCGATGAACAGTTGGAGCGGGGGGCCGAAGCCTGCCGGATCGGTCGCCTGATAACGCTCGATCGTAAGCGTCTCCATCGCCACGCCGAAACCGCCCCCGACAGGCCCAAGCCGTTGTGAATCGGGAATGCGGACGTCGTCGAAAAAAACTTCGTTCACCTCCGAAGTGCCCTCGGCAAGCCGGACCGGACGAACCGTGACGCCGGGTGCCTTCATGTCCACCCAGTAATAGGTCAGGCCCTTGTGCTTCGGAACGCTGGGATCGGTGCGCGCGACGATGACGCCGTAATCCGAATGTTGCGCCCAGGTCGTCCACAGCTTTTGCCCGTTGATGATCCAGTCGCCGGTCGCAGGGTCTTGTTCCGCCCGTGTGCGCAAACCGGCAAGGTCGGAACCGCCAGCTGGTTCGGAGAATAGCTGGCACCAGATTTCCTCGCCCCGCAGCGCAGCCGTCGCGCGCTCCTGCTTCCAGCCATCGGGCAAATAGCGGAGCATGATCGGCACCGGCATCCCCAGGCTGACCCCGAAATAATCGTTCGGAAAGCCGTGCTTGATCTCTTCCTGTTCGAACGCCAGCTTTTCGAGTGCCGTCAGACCCTGTCCACAATGTTCGGGCTTCCAGGTGATTGCCGAATAGCCAGCGCCAAATTTCGCGGCCTGCCAGCGTCGGCCCAGCGCAAGGTCTTCCTCATGGCTAAGCCCGCGCCGTGCTTCACGACCGAATTCGGCAATCTGCGTCTGAAGCCATGCAGCGGCGTTATCGCGATAAATTTCGAGTGCGGTGGTCATGCGACGTCTCCTGCAAGAAGATCTACGAGTGTGTCTTCCCAAAACACCATCGGTCCCTGTTCGATGGCAAGACTGCGCGCGCGGCGCTGATGGAGGTGCAGATCGGCATCCCATGTCACACCGATGCCGCCATGAACCTGCACGGAATCGCGCGACACAGTGTCATAAGCTTCGGTCGCCGACAGGCGCGCAGCAGCGGCATTCACCGCAAATGTATCCGTCCCGAACGAAGCGGCGGCCTGCACCGCATTGGCGCGCGCCAGTTCGACCAGCACATAATCCTCCGCGATCCGATGCTTGACCGACTGAAAGCCACCGATCGGCTGACCAAAAGCATGACGCGTCAGCGAATAATCGCGCGCGGCAGTCATCATCTTGTTTGCTCCACCAACTTGTTCATGAGCGGCGATAACGGCCTGAAGCGAAAGGACTTCCTGTGCTGCGGCCAACGCGTCAGGAGTATCCAGAACGACCGCCTCCGCGTTATCAAAAGCGATATCAGCGGTGCAGCGGCTGTTGTCGAAGGTTTCGAAAGCCGTCGCCGTCACCCCCGACTGTCCGAGCTTAACAAGCGCCAGAACCGGCCCATGCTCACCACTGGCAAGCACGACTGCGACATCCGCAGCAGACCCACCCGCAACCGAACGCTTCGCTCCGGTCAACCGACCATTGGTGCAACGAAGTGCCGGGCCGCCCGGAACCATGTCGGCCCCTTCGGCAAATCCGATGGCACCAATCGCCTCGCCGCTCGCCAGTTTCGGCAGCCATTCGGCACGCGTCGCTGCATCGCCATAACGCAGGATCGCTTGCGCCACCCCGAACCCGGTGTTGAGGAAGGGGGCACCGCACGCGAGCGCCCCACACGCTTCGGCAACCAGCCCCAGTTCGATCAATCCAAGCCCGATACCGCCATTGTCTTCGGGAATGCCGATCCCGGTCCAACCCTGTTCGCGACAGGTTTCCCAGAACACATCGTCATACTGGCCCGTCACCTCGAGCAATTCCTTCAACCGCGCGCTCGATGTGCGTGCGGTCAGGATGCGCCCGGCTTCGTCAGCAATGGCCTGCTGCTGTTCGTCATAAAGTATCGACATGATTTTCCTCAGGCCGCGCGCGGCGGTTTTGGGTTCGATTGCGGGTGAAAATTCTCGGTTTCGCCATATCCTGCTTCAGCCGGAATGACGACGGCAATACCGCCCTCGCGCTTTTCGACGCGCGGGGTGACGGTGAAGCGTTCGCGTGCACGGGCCGCAGCCATCGCCGAAGCCACGCTATCGCTTTCGGCCAGTCGTTTCAGGTTCAGGCGCGTCGGAAACAGGATCGACAGGTCGCCGTCTTTGGCACGCGCGAGCAGATCATGCGGCTGCACCCATTCGAAATCCAGAGTTTCGCTACCATCGGCCGCAGCTTCCTGACCTGCCGGCGCGGCGGCGAGGAAGAAGTGGGTGTCGAACCGTTTGGGTGCTCCGGGCGGCGTGATCCAGTGGCCGAAATGGGCAAGTTCGTCGAACATCAAACGGCCACCGCTTGCCGCGACGACCGCGCGAAAGTCGCTGCGATCGGCGACGGTGCAACCAACCGTCCGGTCCTGATCGTCGCGGGCCAACAGCAATGCGGACTCTTCGAACGTTTCACGACACGCGGCGATAACGAGCGCGCGTTCTTCGGTATCCACTCCCTCCGCGCCAGCGATCAGTGGCAACCAGCTCTCATCGCGGTCCGATGGGTCGACCAGACCGCCGGGAAACACCAGTGCCGACGCAAATTGGCCGTTCCCGTGACGGCGCACCATCAGCACCTCGAACGGATCGTCGCGCAGTACGAGGATCGTTGCGGCAGGCCGTGGAACGGCGACTTCGGGCGCGACCTTTGCGGGTGCGGCTGTTGGATTTGCTTGGGTCACGGTCAGTTCCTCTTAGCCGACCTTTGGATATCCACCACCGCCGAAGCCCGCATCGACTGCGGCCCTGTCGACGAAGCCCACCGGCGTTTTCGGCAGGCTTTCGGTGAACTCGATGATCTTTGGTTTTTTATAAGACGCCATGAGCGCGCGGCAATGCTCGATGAAATGTTCGGCCGGGAAATCGGTATCGGGCTTGCGCACGATCACGGCTTTTACGTTTTGGTCCCATTTCGGATCTGGCACACCGATCACGCAAACGTCGGCGACGCCCGGATGGCTGCGCAGCGCGGATTCGACTTCGGCCGGGTAAACATTCTCGATCCCCGTTTTGATCATCGTCGTCTTGGGACCGACAAAGGCGATACTGCCATCGGGCAGGCGCTTGCCCAGATCGTTGGTCCGGTGCCATCCGTTGACGACGCGGCGGGCGTTTTCTTCGGGTCTGTTCCAGTAACCGCACATCACGATTGGTCCGCGTGCGAAAATCTCGCCCGCTTCGCCGCGCGGCAATTCATTGCCCTGCTCGTCACCGATCTTGAATGCGACGAAGGGGACCGGGCGTCCGGCTCCGGTGCCACCCATCCAAGCTACAGCGGCCAGACCGCCGATTTCGGTCTGGCCGTATCCACCCATGCTTTTCATCGCAGGTGCATCGCGCGGCATGACCATCGGCATTGACCAGTCGGAAAGCTCGGCATCGCAGAACAGGCTGCTGACGTCGTATTTGCCGCCTGCATTGGCTTCGCGCATCTGGACGACGGTTGGCTGCGGCACGAAAGCGTGCGTCAGTTTTTCGTCCTGCATCATCTGGAGCAACTGGTTCGCCTCGACACGGGGCACGAACGCATTGCGTCCCCCCGCAAGGAAAGTCCCCAGCGTCCCCATCAACACACCGACATGGAACATCGGGCCAGACACAAGATAGCCTGATTTCTCGTCGATGCTCTGCCCCTGCATCGCCAGCCATGCGATGATGATGAGCGATTCATGACTGAGCAGCGCCGCGCCCGGACGCCCCGAAAATGCAGCAGTGTAGATGGCGAGCAGAGGCGTCGATGTCTCGACCGGCGCGAATTCGGTTTCGGGATCGGCGGACGCCAGCAGTTCTTCGTAACTGTCCTCGCCAGCACAACCATCATGGCAAATCCAGTTGCTCTCGGGCTTCCACCCCTTACGCGCCGCACGATTGGCGTCGCCGATCTCTGCTTCCTGCCAGAACACGATGGCGGGGTCGAAATCGTCCAGAATGACATTGAGTTCGGCAGGAGCCGCGCGCCAGTTCGCCGGGCAGAAAATGGCTCCGACGCGCGCCGACGCCAACAGCGCCTCCAGCACACGAAAACTGTTCTGGCCCAACCACAGGACACGGTCCCCCTTGCCGACGCCGCGCGCGCGCAACACGCCCGCCAGACGGTTCACACGTTCATCCAACTGTTCGTAGGTGAAACGATGATCGCCATCGATAACCGCGATCATGTCGTGACGACTGCGCGCCTGTTCGTACAACAGGTCGCCAAGGCCATAGGCGTGCACCGGAAGATAGGGGGCAAGCGCGGCGTGTTGTTTCATCGGCTCCGTTCCAGAAAATCGAGCAATGGTGCGTTAAAGGCGTCGTTGGCATCGCCTGCGACCATGTGATCGGCCTGTTCGATATTAACGAATTCGCTGTGGGGGTCAGGGCGCGAAACTGATCGACGCCCGCCATGCTGACGACGCGACTATGGCCGCCCCGGATCAGCAGCGTGGGGACGGTGAGTGCGCGGGCGGCCATTTCCAGCCGTTCGTGATGATCGACTGCGCGCAAATTGACGCCCTCGGTGCCCATCATGGCCGGGTCCCAATGCCAGTAATAACGGCCATCGTCGCGCAGCCGCAGGTTCTTGGACAGGCCGCTGGTATTCTTCGGGCGTGGCCGGTGCGGCAGGTATCGGGCAACCGCATCGGCGGCTTCCTCGACATTGGCAAAGCCATGCGGATTGCCCGTCATGAAATCGCGAATTTCCTCACCGCCTGCCATTTCGATCCGTGGTACGACATCGACCAGAACGAGCGCACGCGCGACCGACGGACCGCCTTCTCCCGCAGCAAGCAGCGATGCCAGCCCACCGAGCGACGCACCGACCAGTGCCGGTGGCGCGGACAGGGTGGCGGCAACCTCACGGATATCCTGTGCAATCGCGCCGAGCGAATAATCGGCGTCTGAAGCCCAGTCGCTGTCGCCATGTCCACGCAGATCAATTGTGATCGCGTGGAAACCATCGCGCGCCAAAGCTTCGACCGCGCGGCCCCAGCTATGGCGCGTCTGGCCACCACCATGCAGCAGCATGACGGCGGGCGCACCACGGTCGCCCGCTTCGTCAGCGGCCAGCGTGATGCCGTTGCTTCCAGCCAGACGGATCAAAGGACGATCCGCGGACCCAGCGCACCTCCGGGGCATGGAGCATCATTGATCGTGCAGGACAGATTTACCGGCAAGCGGCTGAATGACATCGCCCGGTCGAGCCGACTGGAAACATAAGTCGTGTCGCCCTCCGCTTCGATATTCCATTCGCGACCATCGACATGCGCGCCGCCACCGTGCCGCCCTTCGATCGCGACCGCCGGACCCAGATTGATCCAGCGGCGCAGGTCGATGCCCTTTGCACTCTGAAGCCGGGTATAGCCCTCGCCGCTGGCCCAGACGATCTTGCCCTGGAACAGCTCAACCGGATCGAAACCCGCATTGCCGATCGCATCGAGAACGATACCGGAAACGACCGCAACCAGCGCCACGTCGAAACGCCGGATCGTCGCTTCGGTCCGGGCACCATCCCATGAATTCGCTTCGGAATTGACGATTACGACGCCGCGCGACATCAGCATCCGTTCAAGCGGCGCAAGGAACGATGCATCGCCCTGTGTCCCGATGATAAGGCCAAAGCGGCCGCGCAAATTCCAGTCGCTCGCCAGTACCCGGCGATAGAAGGACTCGGCACGCCCCACTTCGCGCTCGCTGACCGGCAGCAGCCGGGGGACGCCATTGTCGTTATATTGCGCGACCACACTGGGCCGCAGGGTCATGGTTTCCGTCACTGTTTCGTCACCCTCGGGATTTTCTGTGGCGGGCCGAGCTTCAACAACTCTTCGTTCGGCACCAGTTCGACCTCACAAGGCACCTTCAGCGCGGCGGTAACGCTGTCGGTCAGACGTTTGGCGAGGCCCGCCGGATTGCCGGTCGCGGCATCATAACCGACACGCAGGCGCAGCACTTCCATTTCGGCTTGTGGCCGGATGATCTGGAACAGCGCGGCGCGGGTTTCGGGCTGCTGTTCGACGATGCCCTGAATGTCGCGCGGCAGGACCGACACACCCTGAACCAGCGTCTGATCGCCCATACGCCCAAGTGTCCAGAACCGCAGATGAGTGCGGCCGCACGGGCAGGGACTACGGTCGAACTTGACGAGATCGCCGGTGCGAAAACGGATCAGCGGTGCCCATTGATCGGTCAGCGCGGTGACGACAAGCTCGCCGACTTCACCGTCGGCAACTTCATTGCCATTGGCGTCGAGGCATTCCGCAAGCGCAAGGTCTTCCCACCCGTGAAAGCCATTATGCTCACGACATTCCATAGCGCCGGTGACGTCGCCAAAGGTCGTATAGTCGAAAATCTCCAGGCCCCAGCTTTTGGCGAGCGCCTTGAAGCGCGGGCTCATCGGCTCACCACCGAAAACTGCGCCCTTGATCGACTTGAAAACATTACGCGGGTCTTTGGCGGACTTTTCGAAATAAGCCTCCAGCCCCATCATCATCGGCGTGGACAGCATGTAGAGCACCGTCGGGCGATATTGCTCGATCGCGTCAACGATCAGCGGCAGGATCGCGGGATCATGCGGGGCCGTGATGGGCGTGAAACCGGCGTCACCCAGAAAACTGGTGCGCGAGATACCGCCCCGGAACGTGAACATCAGATAAGTAATATAGTCGCCCGGACGTCCGCCGACGTGCCAGAATTCCCGCAGGATTTCGGCCTCGATCGCGCTGCCCTTGCCGTTCGGGACGGGTGTCGGATCGCCAGTTGTGCCCGAAGTAAAGCCAACATGGGGGATTTCGGTGTAATCTGCGATGCGAATACCGCCACAAGGGTCGTCATTTGCGTCCCGAAACGCGCGAATGGCGTCCTTATCGATGAACGGAGCCTTGGCAACATAGTCCGCCAGCGACGTGATCTGCGACGGATGAACCCCCGCCGCATCCCACACCTGACGGATCAGACCCGAACGCTCATAAGCATAGGGCAGCAGGCCAAGTAACCGGAATTGCTGGAGTTCTTTCAGCTTATCACGGGGCAACGTCTCGATCTGCGGATCGAAATAGTCGAGGTTGGCAACCCCCGGCTCGACCGTCACCCCCCGCTCCAACGTCATCGCCCCACTCATGCCCCCGGCCTAAATACCGGCAGCACCCAATCGCCCTCGATCGGGTTCCAATCCACGGTCAATTTCATGCCGATTTTCACATCGTCCGCATCGATACCGGTCAGGTTGCTGACCAGCCGCGTCCCCGGCGCACCATCGAGATCGACGACGACAGGCACATAAACATACGGCTCACCGGTCTTTGGGTCCTTGGTGCAGATCGCATAGCTGAACAGCGTTCCAGTGCCCGGCAGTGTCGGCCATTTTTTTTCGGTCGACTGGCATTCGGGGCAATAGGCCGTCGGCGGCATACGGAAATGCCCGCAGTTGCCGCATTGGCACGCCGTCAGGCGATGCTCCTTGGCGGCTTCCCAAAAGGGTTCGGTGTCGGGATTGGTCGTTATCTGTATGCCCGTGCCGGGCAATGCGCGTGCGGCGCCGTAAACCATCAGGCCCTCCTCAAAATCAGGCCGCTGACCGGCAAGCTCGCCGGACCACCGGTTGCCAGCGCCAGTTCGGCGTTTTCCACTTGGTTGATCGCAGTGCCGCGTACCTGTTCGACTGCCTCTACGACATGAGTCATGCCAATAATGTAGCACTCGTTCAGGTTGCCGCCATGGGTATTCACGGGAACACCGCCACCCTTTTTACCGGGGCCATCGTAACGGATATTGCCACCCAGCACATAATCGTTGCCTTCGCCCTTTTTACAGAAACCGTAATCCTCGAGCTGCATGAGCACCATCGCGGAGAAATGGTCGTAGAGCAGCGCTACATCCATATCCTTGGCGGTAAGTCCGGTCTGCTCCCATAGCCGGTTGGCAACGAATTCATGACCTGAGGATGCGAAGTCCGGATCGGGCATTCCCATCCAGGCAAAGGCGCGGCCCCATTCGCGTGATCCCCCATGCGCGACGGCGTGGATCAGCGCAGGCGGCTGCTTGCAGTCTTTCGCCCGCTCGGTCGTGGTCGTGATGACGGCCACCGCACCGTCGGTTTCCAGGCAGAAGTCCAGTCGGCAGAGTGGGTCCGCCAGCATCGGCGAGTTCCAGTACTCCTCATCCGTCAGCGGATTCTTGCGGATCGCCTTGGGCCGGTTGTGGGTATTCGCCCGCGTCGCCTGGACGATTTCCTTAAAGGCGTCACGGGTGGTGCCGTACAAATGCATGTGACGGCGTGCGAGTACCGACATCAGGTGGCCGGGACCGACAAGCCCCGATGGCTGGAGAAAACTGTTTTCCGCATTGGGAGCAGATGCGCCGAACACGACGCCCAGACGATGCTGAGGCAGTTGCTGAAGCGCCATCACCGTAACGACGTACTTGCAGTCTTCGTTCATCAGGCCCGCAACGGCGAGTCCGGGTGCACCGGCACAACCGCCGCCGCCGCTGGTAAGCGTGGCTGAGAAACTGACATTCGGGATGCCGAGCGTTTCCATCAGGCTCGCGGTATCGAATTTGTCGAGATAACCCGCGCCCGCGGTCGAATAATAGGCAAAGCCGTCGATCTGTTTGACCGAGATGCCTGCATCGGCACACGCTTTAAGAATCGCGTCGCCAGCCATATCGTTGATCGTACGCGGCCAGCTCTTGCCCCGAACGTAATAGTCGGTCGCACCGACTCCGACGATCGCGCATTTATCTTGATTGACCCAAGTCACCCTCGCTCCTTCACATTCCGACGCAGAACCATGTTTGGCCTAAAAAAGACATTGGCGAAAGGGGTACCTATTGTCACGCCTAAAATGCTTCACCACGGAAACTAGGTAATATAGGTGCGGCGATTTGGAGTCCAATCGGATGAAATGCAAGCGTCCGCACGAGCCAGGGTGATCATGGTTGTCCAATCGGAGTGTAAATGGAATATGGGCGAGCGAAATCAAGCAACAGGAGAGCGCGCGTGACAAATGTACGCGCACTGATCGACGCGGTCATAAGGATCGATTCGTCGGCGGATGCCATTGAATGGGAAGGGCGCTGGCTGGATTGGGGCGACCTGTCCGAACGCGTCGATACGTTGCGCGCGCTTTATGCCGAGATGCAACTCCCCACGGGAGCGCGTATCGGTGTCATGCTGCGCAACCGCCTTCCACAACTTTGCGCGCTTTATTCGGTTTTGATCGCCGATGCCTGTCTGGTGACGGTCAATCCCCTATACCCCGATATCGCCGTTTCGGACGATCTACGCACGCTGGCGTTGCCGTTGGTAATTGCGGAGCAGGCCGATCTCGACCGTCCCGGCGTGATGGAGGCGCTGGCCGAAACCGGTACCGCGATCATCGCGCTTCCCGAAAGCTGGTCGGGCACGGCACGCATCCTGCGGTCGCGCACGCCGATGGCAACACAGCGCGAAGCGAGCGCCGACGTGATTATCGAAATGCTGACGAGCGGCACGACCGGCAAGCCGAAGCGTGTGGCCCTGACCCGTAATGCGTTTCAGCACAGCTTTGATTCCGCGCTCCGATACGAGGCAAATCGCAATGGTGAGATCGTGCCGCAACTGCGATCCGGCGTACAGATACTGATCGCACCGCTGACGCATATCGGCGGCGTCTGGGGCGCGATCAATGGCATTGCCAGCGGTCGGCGGACCGTGCTGCTGGAGAAATTCCGGGTCGAGCCGTGGCGACAAGCGGTGGCGAAATATCGGCCGATTGTCGCTGGCGCGACCTCTGCGGGGCTGCGCATGATCCTCGATGCCGAAGTGCCGAAGGAGGATCTGGCGAGCCTGCGCGTGCTGACCGCAGGCGCAGCCCCGGTTGAACCCGATGTGATCGACGCATTCTGGGAGCGTTACGGTATTCCAGTGCTCGCCAATTACGGAGCCACCGAATTTGCCGGGCCAGTTGCAGGGTGGTCGCTGCCCGATTTCAAGGCACACTATGCGGACAAGCGTGGCGCTGCGGGCCGATTACACCGCGACGTCGAGGGCAGGGTGGTCGACCCCCAAACGGACGCGATCCTGCCGCCGATGACCGAAGGGGTGCTGGAGCTGAAATCGCCGCAGCTTCCCGATCCCGACAACTGGCTGCGCACGACCGACAAGGCAAAAATCGACACCGATAATTTCCTGTGGATCACGGGCCGCGCCGACAGTGCGATCATTCGCGGTGGTTTCAAGGTGCAACCCGACGATGTCGTCCGAGCGCTCGAAAGTCATCCGGCAATCCGAGAGGCTGTCGTGGTCGCAATTCCCGATGCGCGGCTTGGGCAGGTTCCCGGTGCGGCGATCATCCTGCGGGCAAGGGCAAAGGCTCCGACCGAGGCCGATCTGATTGCCTATCTGCGCGATCGGTTACTTCCCTATCAGGTGCCGGTGGTGTTTCGGATCGTCGATGACGTGCCACGCAGTGCGTCGCTTAAACCGATCCTGCCCGACGTTGCCGCGCTACTTGTTGCGCTTGCGAAGCGCCCGAACCAATGAGCCAAGACAGCGGCGGAGGAAAAATGACCTATCAGACGTTGCAGTACGAAGAACGCGGCCAAGTCGCGGTCATTACATATGACCGGCAAGAACGGCGTAACGCCTGGAATGCGCCAATGTACCGAGAGATTGTTGCCGCTATCGAGCGCGCCAATGCAAACGATGGGGTCGGCGCGATCGTGCTCACTAACGCCGGGCCGATTTTCTGCTCGGGCGCAGATTTCAGGGCCGATCCGGAACCACGCGATCCGATAACGGGCCATCGCCCCAACATTGCGACCATTTCGATGGCGCAGGACACCAGTTGGCTGCACCTGATCGCCCGATCCAAGCCGACCATTGCCGCGATTGCCGGTGCTGCGATAGGTCTGGGCGCGACCCAAATCCTGCCGCTCGACATCAGGATCGCGGCGGAAAGTTCCAGTTTTTCCTTTCCGTTTCTCTCGCTTGGCACATTGCCCGAGCTGGGTGCTACAGCGCTGCTCGCACGTCTTGTCGGTTATGGCCGCGCGGTCGATATCTGTTTGTCTTCCGCAAAGATTTCCGCGGTCGAGGCGCGGGAGATCGGGCTGGTCACGCGCGTCGTGCCCGATAACGGCCTGCTCGATGCGGCACTTGAACTGGGTAAAAAACTCGCCGCTGTTCCTGTCCTGCAGATGCAACTGACACGTGCTTTGTTGCTGGGCAATGCGGGGAGCATGATCCCAACATCATCCTTGCGCGCGAAACCGAAGCCTTTGTGACGATGTTCAGGGCATCGCGTGAAAAGCCATCGGGCGGGCAGATGTAAATAGCGGTTGACATGCTGCCCGGGAGCATAGAATTTGTGGCTTTCAGATCGAGCACGATGGCCCCGTCAAGAGCGGCGTCACGTCTTTTAGGAGAGCATGATGTCGGAATTTCAGGGTAAAGTCGCGATCGTCACCGGTGGCGCACAGGGCATGGGCCGCGAATATGTGCGGTTACTGGCAGAAGCTGGCGCCAGCGTCGTCATCGCCGACGTCAATCAGGCCGTGGCCGAGGCGACGATTGCCGAGATTGGTGCTGGTGACCGGGTTGCTTTCGTTTCGACCGATGTCGGTTCGACGGACGCCTGCAACGCTTGTGCAAAGGCTGCTGTCGATCGGTTCGGCGGGATTGATTACCTCGTCAACAATGCGGGGTTGCTGAGTGCAGCAGCGCATCGGTCGCTGGTCGACATTGATCTGGAAGTTTATCACAAGATCCTCGCGGTGATGAGCCACGGCATGTTGTACATGGCACGTGCGGTCGTACCGGCGATGCGCGCGCGTGGTGGCGGCGCGATCGTTAACATGTCTTCGATCGGGGCTTATCAGGCGAGTGGGATCTATTCGCTTTCCAAGGTTTTCGTGAATGGCCTGACGATCAACCTCGCTCATGAACTTGCGGGCCAGAACATCCGCGTCAATGCCATCGCGCCGGGGACTGTTGCAACCGAAGGGATGCAGCCGCTGATGTCCGTCGAACAGATGGCACAGTGGGGCGCTGCCAGCGGCCGCCCGACCGATCGCGTCGCGCATCCATCGGAAATTGCAAAGGTCGGGCTGTTCCTGCTGTCCGATGCCGCAAGCTATGTTCGTGGACAGATTGTGGCGGTCGACGACGGCCAGCAAATCCGCCTCTGAGGTCGTTAGATACGCGGCCTATTGCCTGTGCTTTTACAAAGGGGTATCTATTCGGGTGAGTCGCTTCTGCCCTGCGCCGTCGCGGCCTTGAGCTAGCATCGTCGCGTAAGCGACACGCCAGAGGAGAGATGACCCGTGAAACCCTTTATTTTCAGCGCAGACAGCCATGTTCGCGAACCCAACAGCCTGTTCCTTGACGGCCTGCCCGCGTCGCTGAAGCGACATGCGGTTCGCGTCGTCAAGGAAGAGGACACGATGATTACCCGGACGGATGACAAGGTCATCTTTCGTCTGCGACTTGCCAAAAATCCCGACTTCGGCGGCACGACCCGCCTTGGCATCCACAATCTGGAAGGCCGATTGGTGGACATGGAAAAGGACGGCATCGATGCCGAGATCGCCTTTCCAAGTCTTGGCCTGTGGCTGTACGCAATCGACGATGCCGAAGCCGAGCTTGCGCAGTGCGAGATCTACAACAACTGGAACAATGAATATTTCAGCGGACGGCTCGATACCTTCGTCCGGTGTGGCGTGCTGCCCGTTCGTGACCTCAATGGTACGCTGGTCGAATTGAAACGGATCGCCAAGTTGGGCTTTACCGCCGCGATGCTGCCTTCAATCACACCTGTTGGCATTCCCAAATATAACGACGTGGCGTGGGATCCTGTTTTCAATCTGGCGGGTGAGCTGGGCATCGTACTGGTTCTCCACACCGGCACCGGTGCGGAAACCGTGATCGGCGAGCGTGGCCCCGGTGCTGCGGTCATCAACTATTCGACGCAGATGTCGGACGGTATCACGGCAATCATGTATATGGTTGCCGGCGGCCTGCTCGATCGCAATCCCAAAGCGAAGGTCGCTGTGATCGAGTGCGGCGCAAGCTGGCTCGCCGCGATCGCCGAACGGATGGACGAAGTTTATATCGCGCACGATATCTTCGTACGCCCCAAATTGTCGATGATGCCCAGTGAAATCATCCGGCGTCAGGTGACCTGTTCATTCCAGCATGATCGTGCCTGCATTATATCGCGCGCGGTGACGGGAACGCAGTCGATTATGTTTGCATCCGATTATCCGCATGCAGAGGGCACGTTCCCGCACACGCAGGATGTGATTGGTAAGCTATTCGAGGGCATCGACATTACCGACGACGAAAAGCTCGACATTCTGGGCCGCAATGCCGCGCGCTTGTTCAAGTTCGAGCATCCTCTGATGGTGGTTCCGGCCGAAAGGGTTGCTGCCTGATTTAACGGCCCACCCGGCCGCATTAAGGCCGGGTGGTAAACCATCGGGACCACTCACGTATTGAACTCCTATGGTTTGTTTGGCTCACCGGCTCGGGCTGGTGGGACGGTGTATTTCCGTGAATTAGTCCGGCCGACATGGCAATGATCCCGTAGAGGGAAAGCAACTCTTTAAACCTCTCAAATAGGTAACTAGTGGTTTACTCGGTGATCTTTTTATGCGTTTCCAGGAGGAATATCCCTCGGAAAACAGCTATAAAGGCGCTCTATCAACTTCACTGATGAAGTATCAGTTATTAAGCGATATTCGAATAGATATCTCTTACTTGCGCGATTTCAGGTATGACGTTATTTGACCCGCTACCGCCCAATTCAGAGGTCGGTAGCTTGGGGGATGTCAATTATGACCATGAAATCCATTTCGATTCGAGAAACTTCGCTGGGCTTGCGTTGCGGGATGCTTGCCACTGTTGCAATTATCGGCCTGATTCCTTGCGCCGCATATGCACAGGCTGCCGAAATAACTGCCGAGGACTCCAATCAGGGACTCGACGACATTATCGTTACCGCGCGTAAGACTGCCGAAAACCAGCAGAATGTTCCAATCGCAATTACTGCGTTTTCGGGACAGACGCTGGTCAATCAGAATGCGACCCGTATCTCTGACATTGCTCGCGTAACGCCAAGTCTCACGGCTCATGAATCGGCTTCGTCGCCTGGCAGTTTGGTGATGACATTGCGTGGCCAGGTGCAAACCGACATTCTTGCAACACTCGATCCTTCGGTCGGTACCTATGTCGATGGTCTGTATTGGGCACGGGCCTATGGCATCAACGCAGATTTGCTCGATGTCAGCAGCATGCAAGTGTTAAAGGGGCCACAGGGTACTCTGTTCGGTCGCAACACGACAGGCGGTGCGATCCTTCTTGAAACCAACGCGCCTAAACTCGGTCAGTTCAGCGGAATGGTGCAGGGCACCTATGGCCGCTTCAACGAAATCGACGGTACCGCAATCCTGAATGTACCACTGGGCGAAAAAGCTGCGCTTCGAGGCGCGTTTGTGATGAACACGCGCGATCCCTACACACATGACACCGCCAATAACCGTGGCTATGATGAAAAGAACAGCTGGACCGGTCGGGTAAAACTGCTGATCGCTCCGAATGACAGCTTCACCGCGCTCCTGTCATACGAGCATTACAATCTCGACGTCGCTAACACGAGCCGCCGGCTGTTTTTCGTTCAGCCCGGCAGTTCGGCCGCGATTACGGCGGGAGGACTGCCTGCTGCCAACGCGTATATTGCAACGCTCGCAAATGATCCCAACGCAGTTCAAATGAACGTCGATCCGCGTGTCAAGAACAAGACCAATACATATCTGCTCACTCTGGCGCAGGATACCAACTTCGGTGCGGTCAAGCTGATATCGGGCTATCGCACGGTGGACGCGCTGACACGGCTCGATCTGGACGGTTCGCCGATCCCGATTCATACGACCACCGGATCACAGAACCTGCATCAATTCTCAAGCGAATTGCAGGTCACTGGCAAGATGCTCGATGACACGCTCGATTTCGCGGCAGGTGCCCTGTATTTCGACGAAGGCGGGGTCGATAAGTCAGCGTCAATTACGATTCCGACCCTCAATCCGCGTACCACTTTGTTCCGTGGCGACATCAAGAACCATAGCCTTGGTGCCTATACGCAGGCGAGCTATCACATCACCAAAGCCCTGACCTTCACCGGCGGCGTGCGTTATTCACGCGATGTAAAAGGTCTGACGATCAACAACACGACGTTGATGCGCTCTACGGGTGTCGTCGGCTGCCAGATCCTGACTCTCACGGCTCCCAATTGCGAGTTGTCGCGCTCTGATGCGTTCAGCGGTTGGTCCTACACCGCAGGTCTCGATTATAAGATCACCCCCGACATTCTCGCCTATGCAAAGACGAGCAAGGGTTTTCGGTCGGGCGGTCAGAATCTCCGTGCAAGCGGAACCGCTGCGTTTATCCCGTTCAAACCGGAAATCGCCTATGCGCAGGAAGCGGGAATAAAAAGCGAGTTCCTGCAAAAGCGCGTGCGTTTCAACCTGTCGGGTTATTACACGACGGTGAAAGATATTCAGCGCACCACTCTGCAAAACGTGGCTCCGGGTGTTACCGCATCGATACTGTCAAACGCGGGTAAGGCTCGTTTCTACGGACTTGAGGCTGAATTGACCGCGCGGCTTTTCCAGGGCTTCACTGCTGGAGCAACAGGAACGCTTACTCGTCCGAAATATTTGCAGTACAGCGATCTCAACGGGGATCGTCGTCAGGAGCGTTTCGATAGCGTGTCGCGCGAACAGTTCAGCCTGTCGGGCGACTATGAACATCAGTTCGACTCTGCCCGTCTCCATCTCCACACCGATTATTCGTGGCAGGGCAAACAGGCCGTACAACCTTATAACAATCCGGCGGATCCAAATAATGCCATCATCATTGCGGGTACGACTGCTCCTGCGTCGGGCATTCTTAGCGCACGCGCGGCGGTATCGTTCAGCGACGATGCCTATGAAGTTGCAGTGTTCGGCCGGAACATCACCAATAATCGTGCAGTAATTGCTGCGCTTTATGTGCCGGGCATCACATATGTTTCCACTCAGATCCGCGAACCGGTGACGTACGGCATTACGCTGACCGCTCGCTTCGGTAAATAATCCGGCGAATGAGCAGGCCGATGGAGGAGAAAACCTTCTCCATCGGCCTTGCCAAGCCCGTGCCCAATTGCGATGTCGGCCTCAATCGCAGGACTAGGACCAGACGGGCATGATCAATCAGGATGACCATCGGACGGGGCAGCAATCTGTGATTGCACCAATGTCGATGGTTGCGAATACCGCAGTCCGGCTCACTAAAATGAGTATTGCAGCGGGAGACGGGGACTATCTTGGTGCCGAGGCCGATCTCCTCAAGATACTCGGGGTCAGCCGCCCAACGCTGCGTCAGGCAGCCAAGGTTGTCGAAAACGATCGATTATTGTCAGTCCGGCGCGGTGCGGGCGGTGGGTTTTATGCGGCACGTCCCAGTGCACGAGACGCGATACAGGCGCCAGCACTGTGGCTCAAACTGCAATCGGCAACGCTTGAGCAAATCCATGACGCAAGTCGTCTGATCTATCCGCAGGCCGCCACGTTGGCGGCATCGTGCGAAGACCCCGCACTCATCGCCGAATTGCAGGCATTCCGGGCGGATCTGGAAACACGGCGTCCGGGAGAAGAGCCGGCGAGCGAGACGGTTGCTTCGGAAGTTCGTCTGAACGATCTGATCGCGCGCATGACCGGCGACCCTGTACTTTTGCTGTTTATGGGGATCAGCTATTCTTTCGGTCAGCTCGATCGCCGCATAAACCTTTACCGCAAAGAGATCGCCCGGCGGCTACTGTGGCTCGAGATTCAGCGACGACTGTGTGATGCTATCCTTGCCGGTGATGCGGTATTGGCGCGAAAAATCAGTATCAAACGCGGTGAGACTGTGAGCGAGTGGATTCACGCCGCGACCGAAGCCGCTAAGTCGGAACAGCGGCGTCCTGTTCGCCGAACTGCGGCGACGGGATAGTCATCGCTACCCAACGAGCCGTTCCTGTCCTTGCCAGCTCATAGCTCGGATTGCTTTACGATCGAGCTTCCCAACAGCGGTATGCGGAAGGCTCTCGACAAATTCGATAATTTTCGGCGCATAATGCACGCCCTTCGCCGTGCGAACAGCGGTTACCAGTTCCTCACCACTGACCATCGCACCTGACTTCAACACCACAACTGCTTTCACGGCCTCACCCCATTTGTCATCGGGGACACCAACCACGGCGCACATCGCGACGGCGGGATGCTGGGCCAGGCAGTCCTCGATCTCACGCGGGTACACATTGAAGCCGCCGGTGATAATCATGTCCTTGCTGCGATCGACGATGTGCAGATACCCGTCGGCATCCCGCCGTGCGATATCGCCGGTGCGCAACCAGCCATCGCGAAATGCTGCGGCGCTTTCTTCGGGACGGCTCCAGTAACCTTCCATGATCGTTGGTCCGCGAAAGCAGATTTCGCCGGGCTCGTCCTGGTCCGCATCGCGACCGTCCGGCGTAATCAGGCGCACCTGATTGCATGGCACCGGCAACCCGCACGAACCAAGCCTGCCAGCGATCAGATGATCGGCTTTGGCGAGATAGGAGATTGTTTGCGGCGCTTCCGACTGCCCATAAAGCTGACACAGGATTGGCCCGAAAACCTTGATCGCCTGTTCCAGTCGCGCGGGCGATGCGGGTGCCGCGCCATAGATCAGCATTTCCAAACTCGACAGGTCGGCATCGGCGATGCCGGGATAATCGAGCAGCGCGTACAGCATCGTCGGCACCATAAACGTCGCGGTGATCCGTTCGCGGGCGATGGTTGCAAGGTATTCCGCCGGGTCGAACCCTTTCAGGAAGACGAACGTGCCGCCCTTGACCAGCGTCGGCGTCATCATTGCACCCGCCGCGTGGCTGAGCGGTGTGGCGACAAGGAAGCGTACATCCTGCGGCCATTCCCAGAAAGCCAGTTCCTGCGTCATCATCGCGACCGTCGAGCGATGACGATGGACCACGCCCTTTGGCCGCCCGGTCGTTCCACCGGTATAATTCAGACTGGTGATGTCCTCCGGCTGCGCCTCGATCGGTACGTCGCTGCCGTCGAAGGAAGCCGCGCCTGCCACCAGATCGTCACCGAAGTCGCTCGGCCCGAATGTCAGGACGCGCTTCAGCCCCATCCGAGCCTTTAGCGTCCGACCCCGTACCGCATGAGCATCGGCATCGACCATTAGGGTCGTGATCCCGGCATCTTCGATCACAAAAGCATGATCGTCCTCCGATCCCATTGGGTGCAACGGCGTGTAGCGCAGTCCCAGAATCTGAACCGCCTGCGTCGCGGCAATGACGGCCGACGTGTTCCCCGATAGCAATGCAACAGCATCGCCCCGCTTCAGCCCGCAGTTCCTGAAATAGCGCGCAAACCGGTTTGCCTCCGCGCCCAATTCGGCATAGGTCCAGCGCACGCCGCCCCCGACCAGCGCTTCGCGATCGGGCCAGCGTCGCATGGCCGTGCGTATGAATCCCGCAAGTGTCGATCCGTGTGTCATCTCTGGCGTCAGCATATTGGCCTCGCTCATACGGCCGACTCTGGCGTTGTGGACGCCATGATCTGGTTCGGACCATCGCCCCAATAGCGTTTGCGCAGCTCTCGCTTCAACAGCTTGCCAGTCGGCAGGCGCGGGATCACATCGGTGAAATCCACTGTCTTGGGACATTTGAATTTCGACAACCGGGCACGACAATATTCGATCAGTTCGTCTGCCAGCGCATTGTCGGCCACGACGCCGGGCATCAGCTCGACCAC
Source organism: Sphingomonas paeninsulae (assembly GCF_003660165.1). NCBI lineage: Bacteria > Pseudomonadati > Pseudomonadota > Alphaproteobacteria > Sphingomonadales > Sphingomonadaceae > Sphingomonas > Sphingomonas paeninsulae. The sequence continues at coordinate 811,551 of NZ_CP032828.1, read as the reverse complement.
CGCCTTCACAGCTTCACCGAATTCCTTATCAGGTATGCCGATCACGGCCACGTCGCGGATCGCGGGATGGAGTGTCAGCACCGCCTCGGCTTCTTGCGGATAAATATTTACGCCGCCCGAAATGATCATGTTGCTCGACCGGTCGGCGAGGAACAAATAGCCATCCTCGTCCATCCAGCCCATATCGCCGGGACGCGACCAGCCCCGCGCGTCAAAGAACTCAGCGGTCTTGCCGGGCTCCTTGTGATATTCGAAGCGCTCGGGGTTTTCGAACATCAAATGGCCGACTTCGCCACGCGGCAGTTCATTGCCAGCGTCGTCGATTACATGGATTGGCCCCGTAACCGAACGTCCCACGGTGCCTTTGCGCGCCACCCACTCCTCGGGCCGGATGATGGTAAAGCCACCGCCTTCGCTCAACCCGTAGAATTCGTAGATCACCGGCCCGAACCATTCGAGCATCTTTTCCTTGACGTCGACAGGACAGGGGGCCGCCGCGTGCACGACCATGCGCAAGCTGGAAACGTCGTATTTCGCCCGCACCTCTTCGGGCAGTTGCAGCATCCTGACGAAATGCGTCGGCACGAACTGGGCATTGGTAACCCGGTAACGTTCGATATGCGCCAGCGTCGCCTCAGCGTCGAACCTGTGAGGCACGATCGTGGTCCCGCCCAGCACTTGCGAACCGATCGACCATGCAAGCGGCGCGGCGTGATATAGCGGAGCGGGGGAGTAAAATACGGCGTTATCGTCGAACTGGAAAAGCCCTGCCATCATCGTTTCGATGCGCGATTGCGTATTGAATGATTCTCCGGACAGGGAGCGCAAAATCCCCTTGGGCTGGCCCGTCGTTCCCGAGGAATAGAACATATAACTGCCTTCGGTTTCGATCCCGAACGGTTCAATCGGCTCAGCAGCGATCGCCGCATCGACGCTGGAAAACGATCCGAACGCGTCGCCCGATGTCAGCAGAACCTTCAATTCAGGGATCGCCTTCGCGATTTCGAGAGCGAGTTCGGACATGCCGGGCGACACAATCAGCGCCTCGGCGTCGCTGTTTGTCACGATATAAATGGCCTCGTCGCGGCTCAAATGCCAATTCACCGGCACCAGTCGAAGCGCCGACCTTCGACACGCCCACGCCGCGACATAAACGGCGGGAGTGTTTTCCATCAGCAGGGCAACGCGCGCGCCCTCATCCAATGATCGACGCAATACGCGCGAAAGGCGCATCGATTCCTCGTTCAGTCGCCGGAAATCAGTAGCTTCCCCGCTCTCGGCGGCGATCAAGGCAGGCTTATCCGGCGTGTTCCGAGCGAAGGTTAGAAGCGACACCGATTGGCTCTCCGTTTATATTGGCCGATATTCTCGACCTGTTATCATACCCGCCAGTCGGATGCGCGAATAGGCGACTCAGACAAGGGAGCCTGACTTATATAGCTAAGTCCAACAGGTGCGCCCTTACGTCAATGGACGGGAACTGGCGTCACGCTCAGCGCTTGCCGAAGGTCGATCCGACACGCTCGGCAAAATCGGGCGCTATGCCCGGCCCGCGATAGCTTTCATGAGCAAGGCCCTGGGCAAGCTCCATGCCCGCCGTCTCGATCGACAGGCGCTTGTTGCCGCGATGGCTGTGCCATGACAGCCCGACGATATCCGCCACCAACGATGCCAGTTCAGCTTCGAATGCGTCATCGGCGACACACAGATTGGCCAGTCCGATCTGTTCGGCAGTCCGTCCGTCGATCGCGCGTGTCGTAAACATCATCTCGCGCGCCCTGAACACGCCGACGCGACGCGGCAGTCGCTGGCTCATGCCCCAGCCCGGCACCAGACCCCATTTGGCATGGGTGTCGGCAAACCGCGCGGATTCGGCGGCGACGATGATGTCGGCAGCAAGCACCAGTTCCAGCCCACCAGTAAAACAAGGGCCATGGACGGCAGCGATCACCGGCTGCGGCAGATTGGCCAAACGCTCGATCGTGAGCCCCTGAAAGTTCTTAACCGGTGCGCGCTGTTGCTTGCCCAGATCCGCCCCAGCGGAAAATACTGGCCCATTGGCACGCAAGACGACGACCCCGACCGTATCGGTTTCCTGCTCGATCGCCGAAAGGTGCGCGTCCAGCGCCACAAACAAATCGACGTTCAGCGCATTGCGCTTTTCGGGCCGGTTAAGCGTCAGCGTTGTCACGCCGCCTGCATCGTCGCGCAGAACGAGCGGTGGGGTTTCTTCTGTCATGCCTTCTCCACGGGTACTTGTTGGTTAAACGGACTATCGGGTGCGACTGGCAGCGTCCACTCGCCCGGTCGCGGAAGAGCCTAGCGGGGTGCGGGGAGCGCGCCGCGCGTCAGCAACCGCGTAATCTCATGCCGAATTGTATCGAACGGCAAGCTAGGCTTCAGTTTGCCCGCCATCTGAAGCACGATCAGGCCGTGAATTGCGGACCAATAGACATGGCCGAGCAGTGCGGGATCGCCCTCCAGCAGACCTGCAGCAACCATGTCCTCCAGATACCCTGTCAACGTCCGCCGCGATCTTTCTTCGGCGGCGCGCAATTCGGCGGGTTTGCAGCCGTCGGCCTGTTCCAGCGCAAAGATCAACTGATAAGCGGCAGGTTCCTCGAACGCGAAATCGACATAAGCCTCGCCGAGCGCGCGGGATCGGTCCCACAGATTGCCGGGCTGTGCATAAGCCGTCTCGATCCGCTGTGAAAAACGATCGTGCGCAGCGGCTCGCGTCGTCGCCACCAATTCGTCTTTGTTACGGAAATAGCGATAGAGCGAAGCGGGAGCCCAGCCCAATTCGGCAGCGATAGAACGCAATGAAGTGGCAACCAGACCGCGTGCGGCGAACTGCCGTTCCGCCACCGTGCGGATACGGTCGCGAACGTCCTGAACCTGTGTTTCGGTGAGCAAAAGTGCCATGGCTCTTGAATAGTGAACAGTGTTCGGTATGCAAGCCCCCAACGGTTTGGTATGGTATCTAGATGAAGAGGCTTGGCATATGAGTGCATTCAGAGACGGTTTGTTCCAAGGTAAGAGCGTGTTTGTCGCTGGCGGTACCAGCGGCATCAATCTTGGCATTGCCAAACGGTTCGCCGATTTGGGCGCAAAGGTCGCAGTCCTCGGTCGCAACCCTGAGAAAGCGGCGTTCGCCGCTGCCGATATCGGTCACGACGCCCTCGGCCTGACCGCCGATGTGCGCGACTATGCCGCACTTCGCGCCGCAATGGAGCAAGCCGCCGAAAAGAATGGTGCATTCGATGTCGTCGTGTCGGGAGCAGCGGGCAATTTTCTTGCGCCAGCACTCGGTATGTCGGCCAACGGCTTCAAAACCGTCGTGGACATCGATCTGATCGGCACATTCAATGTGTTCCGCGGGTGTCACGATCTACTCAACAAACCCGGCGCATCGCTGATCGCGATTACTGCCGGACAAGCGGTCAATGCCAAGCCATTGCAGGTCCACGCTTGTGCCGCCAAGGCCGGAATCAACCAGATGGTGCGCGTGCTTGCGATGGAATGGGGTCCGGATGTGCGCGTCAACGGCATCTCGCCGGGGCCAATTTCGGGAACCGAAGGCATGGCACGCCTCGCGCCCAATACAGACGATCATGACACCTATTTTGAGCGCATTCCGTTGAAGCGCTGGGGCGAGATTGAGGAAGTGGCCGAGGCAGCAGTCTTCCTCAGCAGTGAATCGGCGGCCTATTTCACCGGCACGATCCTCGACTGCGATGGCGGTTCGCAACTCGGTGATGCCAGTCGAACGAGTTTAGAATCCGGCCTCGCCTGACCATTCCACCTTCAAGGAGCCTGCGATGAAAGCGATTCAAGTTCGGTTGCCTGCAACCCTCGATAGTCTGACGCTGGTCGATATGCCGGACTCAGGCACACCTGGTCCAGGTGAAATTCGGGTAAGGATCCGGGCAAGCTCGCTGAACTATCATGACTATGCCGTTGTCACCGGTGCCATCGCTACGGCGGACAACCGCGTGCCCATGTCCGATGGCGCCGGCGAAGTGGTGGCGATCGGCGCGGGGTCACAGACTTTGCGGTCGGGGATGCAGTCGTCTCGACCTTCTTCCCAAACTGGGTGGATGGACAGCGACGGGGTTCAGGCTTCGACGCAGTTCCGGGTGATGGTGTCGATGGTTATGCGCGCGAGGACGTCGTCCTTTCCACCGCTTATTTCACGCACGCGCCGAACGGTTACAGCCATGCCGAAGCGGCGACGCTGACCTGTGCGGGGGTAACCGCCTGGCGTGCTCTGGTTGTCGACGGTCACTTGAAGGCAGGCGACACGGTGCTTGTTCAGGGTACGGGTGGCGTCTCGATCTTTGCGCTCCAGATTGCCAAGGCGATGGGGGCGACGGTGGTGGCGACGTCATCATCGGACGAAAAGCTGGAACGACTGAAAGCACTCGGGGCGGACCATCTGATCAATTACCGGACTCAAGAGAAATGGGGCAAGGGAGTGCTGGCGGTAACGGGGGGTGTCGGGGTCGATCATGTGGTGGAAATCGGAGGGTCGGGGACGCTCGATCAGTCGATGGTTGCCGCGCGATCGGGTGGGCACATCGCCATGATCGGCGTTCTTAGCGGATATCGCAGTCCGGTCACGACGGCGATGCTGATGCAAAAAGAGTTGCGTGTTCAAGGCCTTACGGTCGGCAGTCGTCGCCATCAAATCGACCTGATCGCCGCAATCAACGCGACCGGCATCCGGCCCGTCCTCGATCGCGCGTTTCCGCTCGCCGACCTGGCCGCCGCGTTCCGTCATCAGGAAAGTGGCACACACTTTGGCAAGATTACCGTCGAGATTTGAATCGGGAGAGTTCCGCAATGTCACGCACGTATGAGACCATCACCATCGAAAAACGCGGGCAAGTAGATTGGCTTACGCTCAATCGTCCCGAGGCGCTCAATTCGATTTCGATCGAGATGGTCGAGGAATTGAACGACTATTTCGGGCGGCTTTATAACGACGGAAGCGTCCGTATTGTCGTCATGCGCGGTGCCGGACGCGCGTTTTGTGCAGGTTTGGACATAAAACAGCGCGAAGATGGTCTGGAAGACGAAGTGCCGTTCGGCGGCGGTTTCGGTTTTCAGGGATTTTTGGCGGACGTTTACATCAAGATGCGCCGCTGCCCGCAGCCGATCATCTCGCTCATTCACGGTCCGGCCTGTGGCGGAGGTTTCGCCTTTGCATTGGCATCGGACGTCCGCATCGCCGGGGAATCGGTAAAGATGAACGCGGCTTTTATCCGCATCGGCCTGTCGTCGTGCGACATGGGCGTCAGCTATTTCCTGCCGCGCCTCGTCGGTGTGTCGATCGCATCCGAACTGATGCTAACGGGGCGTTTCATCCACGCCGCGCGTGCGCTCGCAACGGGGCTGGTTTCGGAAGTGGTGCCTGATGACCAGTTGGAGGCGGCAGCGCAGCCCTATATCGACGAAATGCTCCACGCGTCGCCAATGGGCCTGCGGATGACAAAAGAGGGGCTGAACATGGCGGTCGATGCGTCGAGTCTCGAATCCGCGATGGCGATTGAAAATCGCAACCAGGTGCTGACGAGCCGCAGCCCGAATTTCAAGGAAGGCATGAAGGCGTTTCTGGAAAAGCGCCCACCTGTCTATATCGCGGACTAACGGGTTTGGCGTTCTGGCGGCTGAGTATCTCGACCCCCGGATCGTCAGCCGCGCCGATGCTTTCCGCCGTAATGTTTGCCGATATGTTCGCCGATCCGCGCCATTTCGCCTGCGGCAGCGCGGGCAGTCTCTAACGAACAAGGAAGCGGATCGCGCTCAGCCTGAGTGGCACGCATCGTCACTTTTTCACAAAGTCCTTCGATGTCCGCGCGGCTGAGCAAATTCTTCTCGCGCAGCAGACATATCAGGCTCTGCAGTATCACCAGGCTCTGGTCCGACGATCCAGAATCGAGGGTATTCATTGGCTTACTCTCCAGTCTTTTTTTTAGACTATCGTATATTTTGGAAAGCACAAGCGGGATCGACAAGTGCCAACGAAGTCCGTCCCGTGACAGCCGCAAGAACGGGCCGGGCAGATCGTTACACCGGCATTGTGACCGGCAGCGTTAAAAGACGGCGCCGGTTATCGCAGGCCGCCGCCCAGTGCGCGGTAGAGTTCGACAGAATTGGTATCGCGCGTCAGCCGAGTCGCCAGCAGGCTCTGTTCGGCGGTGTAAAGCTGGCGTTGTGAATCGAGCGTGGTGAGGAAAGGGTCGATCCCCGCACGGAACCGCAAGTCGGCCAGGCGATAGGCACCGGCCGCATTATCGCGCAACGATGTCTGGGCTTCGAGCTGGCTGGTAATCGTGCCGCGCCGTGCGAGTGCATCGCCAACTTCGCGAAACGCCGACTGGATGCTGCGTTCATAAGTCGCGAGCAACGCATCACGGGTTGCTTTGGCATAGCGCAAATTGCCCTGATTGCGGCCGAAGTCGAACAATGGCTGTGAAACGCTTGGAGCCACTGACCATGTCCCGCTGCCACTGGCAAACAGGTTGGACAAGCCGAGACTTATCGTGCCGAGGGCCGCGGTCAACGAGATGTTCGGAAAGAAAGCGGCTCGCGCTGCGCCGATATTGGCATTTGCGGCAATCAGTTGATGTTCGGCAGACACAACATCGGGACGGCGCAATAACACCTCAGACGGCAGGTTTGCGGGGAGGTTGGCAAGTGTCGCGCCCGTTATCGGCAAACGTCCCGGCAGCAGGTCTGCCGACAGCGTCGTACCGGCGAGCAGGTTGAGCGCGTTCTGGTCCTGCGCGATGAGTGTGGTTGCGTTCGCGATGTCGGAACGCGCCTGATCATATGTCGTGCGCGCCTGACGGACTTCGAGTTCAGATGAGACGCCGATGCGGAAACGCGCTTCGGTCAGCTTTAGCGTTTCGCCAAACGCCTTCTCTGTGTTGCGCGCGATTTGCAGCCGGTCCTGATCGGCCGCCATCGTCAGCCACGCGGTCGCGGTTTCCGCGATGAGGGCGGACTGTGCGGCATTGCGGTTTTCGGCAGCCGCAAAATATTGTTCCTGTTGAGCGCGCGTCAGGTTGCGGATGCGGCCGAACAGGTCGATTTCCCAAGCGGAAATACCAAGGTTCGCCGAATAAATATCGGTGCGACCGGACGCCGTTTCTGGCGTCCCGAGTGAGGCAAATGGCGACTTTGCATAAGTCGCGCTGGCCGTCCCCGCCAGCGTTGGGAACAGGTCCGCCCGCTGGATGCGATATTGGGCGCGCGCCTGTTCGACATTGGCAACCGAGATCCGCAGGTCGCGGTTGTTGGCGAGCGCGGTTCGAATGACCCCGCGCAGGCGATCGTCGGTAAAGAAGGATTCCCATGCGGTTTCCGCCGAAACGACATCGGCCGAGCCCGCCACGCCATAGGCCGGCCCAGTGGGCGACTGGACTGGCACGGGCAAGCCGGGGCGGGCGTATTTGGGAGCCAGATTGCATCCCGCGAGCGTCAGCCCGACAGCAAAGACAAGGCCGGTTTTGCGCGTAAACATGGCTCAGACTTCCTGCGGTCGCGGGGTATCGGATGAATCATCGTCCCATAGCCCGTGATGATAACTGACGGTGCTGCGCCTCTCGCGCGGCCTATCCTGTTTGAACAGGCGCTTCACCAACAGGAAGAACAGCGGGACGAAGAAGATCGCGAGGACTGTCGCGGACAGCATTCCGCCGACCACAGCCCAACCGATCGCGCGCTGACCACCGGCACCGGCACCCGTCGAGACCGCCAGCGGCAGCACCCCGAAGATGAACGCGAACGACGTCATCAGGATTGGGCGCAGGCGCAGCTTGGCCGCCTCGACCGCTGCATCGGCGGCACCCATACCGTCGGCCATCTTTTCTTCGGCGAATTCAACGATCAGGATCGCATTCTTTGCCGCGACCCCGATTGTCGTGATCAGGCCGACCTGAAGGTAAATATCGTTATTCAGGCCGAAGATTGTTGCGGCGAGCACTGCGCCGAGGACTCCAAGCGGCACGACCAGCAGGACGGCGATCGGGACCGACCAGCTTTCGTACAGCGCGGCGAGGCACAGGAACACGATCAACAGCGAAAGCGCGTAGAGTGCAGGGGCCTGGCCGCCCGAGAGTTGCTCTTCGTAGCTGAGGCCGGTCCACTCATAGCCGATTCCGGGCGGTAGCTTTGCCGCCATTTCCTCCATCGCCTTGATCGCAGTACCGCTGCTGACTCCGGGTGCAGGCGACCCCATGATTTCGAACGACGCGACGCCATTATAGCGTTCGAGGCGTGCGGGACCGTAGTTCCAGTCGGTCGTCGAGAATGAGGAGAAAGGTGCCATCGTGCCGCTGGCACCACGGACAAAGAAGTTGCCGAGGTCCGCCGGTGACCTGCGGAACGGCGCATCGGCCTGCACATACACCTTTTTCACCCGACCCTGATCGATAAAGTCATTGATGTACGATCCACCGAAGGCAGTGCTGACGGTGGTATTAATGTCTGCCTGACTAAGACCAAGGGCCCCGGCCAGCGCCTGATCGACATTGAGTTTCAGCTGTGGCGTATCTTCCAGTCCATTGGGCCGGACCTGCATGAGCCGTTTGTCCTGGCTCGCCATGCCAAGCAGCATGTTACGCGCTTCGAGCAGTTTGTCATGGCCGACGCCAGCCATGTCCTTCAATTCAAAATCGAACCCATTGGCGTTGCCAAGTTCCTGCACGGCGGGTGGGACGAACCCGATCGCCATACCGGCCTGAATGCCGCCAAAAGCCTTGTTTGCGCGCGCAGCGATCGCTGCGACTGCGTTATCCTTGCCCTTGCGCTCGCTCCAGGGCTTCAACTGGATAAAGGCAATACCGACATTCTGTCCCTGTCCGACAAAGCCGAAGCCGCTGACCGTGAAGACGCCGGCGATGTTCGCCTTCTCATCGTCAAGGAAGTGACTGCGCATACGGTCCATCGTTCGCGCGGTTTCATCAATCGTCGATCCGGTGGGCAACGATACCTGCGCAAACATCACGCCCTGATCTTCTTCGGGAAGAAAGCCCGAGGGCAGCCGCACGAATATGAACGCCATCACGGCGACGATCACCGCATAGACGAGCATTGTCCTGACCCAGCCACGCTCGACGCGGCGAAGGCCGTTGCCATATCTGGAGACGCCATTGTTGAACGTGCGGTTGAACCAGCCAAAGAATCCCTTTTTGTGTTCATGGGCTTCATTCTGTGGCTTCAGGATGGTCGCGCATAGAGCCGGTGTCAGGATCAATGCGACCAACACCGACAGCACCATGGCCGACACGATCGTGATCGAAAACTGACGGAAGATGACGCCGGTCGAGCCACCGAAGAATGCCATTGGCAGAAACACGGCCGACAAAACCAGCGCGATACCGATCAGCGCGCCGCTGATTTCGTCCATCGATTTACGCGCCGCTTCCTTGGGGCTCAGGCCCTCTTCCTGAATCAGGCGTTCGACATTTTCGACCACGACGATCGCGTCATCGACCAGCAGACCGATTGCGAGCACCATGCCGAACAACGTCAGCGTATTGATCGTGAAGCCGGCCAGTTGCAGCACGGCAAGCGATCCAAGCAGAACCACCGGTACAGCGATCGTCGGGATCAGCGTGGCCCGGAAATTCTGGAGAAAAAGGAACATCACCAAAAAGACGAGAATAACGGCTTCAAACAGAGTGCGAACCACCTGTTTGACCGACAAGCGAACGAACGTCGAGTTATCGACCGGGAAAGCAACCTTCACGTCGTCCGGGAACTGCTTGTTGATCTTTGCGACCTCAGCCTTGACGAGCGTCACTGTGTCGAGCGCGTTCGCACCGGGGGCCAGCTTTATACCGAAGCCCGCCGCCTGTTTGCCGTTATAGCGCGCCTGAAAGCCGTAGTTTTCGGAACCCAGTTCGATGCGTGCCACGTCGGAAAGCCGGACAGTCGCACCGCCGGTCGTCGAGCGCAAAATGATCTTCTTGAATTCATCGACCGTACGCAACCGCGACTGTGCCGTGACGGTGGCATTCAGTGCCTGTCCGCCGACCGAAGGCGTGCTGCCGACCTGCCCCGCCGAAACCTGGGCGTTCTGCGCAGTGATCGCCGAACGGATGTCGGTCACCGTGATGCCGAGATTCGACATTTTGAAGGGGTCGATCCAGATGCGCATCGAATATTGCGCGCCGAGCACCTGCGTGTCGCCGACACCCTTTAACCGGCTGATCGGGTCTTGCAGTTTTGAAGCAATCAGATCGCCCAGATCGATTTGATCATGGCTGCCGTTTTGCGAATAGACGGCCAATATCAACAAAAAGTTGGCGGTGGCTTTCGTCACACGAAGACCGGACTGCTGGACCTCCTGCGGCAACAGCGGGGTTGCCTGCGCCAGTTTGTTCTGCACCTGAACCTGAGCGATGTCGGGGTTGGTGCCCTGTTCGAAGGTCAGCGTGATGGCGAGGTTGCCCGCGGAATCACTGGTCGATGAAAAATAGCGAAGTTTATCGATACCCTTCATCTGCTGTTCGATGATCTGGGTGGTCGTGTTCTCAAGCGTCTGCGCGTCGGCACCCGGATACAGGGTCGCGATCGTCACCTTGGGAGCGGCGATTTCCGGAAATTGCGCGATCGGCAGCGAACGGATCGCAAGAGCGCCCGCGAGCATAAGGATGATCGCGATGACCCATGCGAAGATAGGCCGGTCGATGAAATAGCGTGACATTGCGGCTTATTTCCCACCTTGTCCGGGAGTAGCGGCGGGAGCGGGGGCGTCAACACCCACCTGCTGCGGCTTACCGGGCTTGACGGTCGCGCCGGGCTTCAGGTTCACCAGGCCTTCGACGATCAACCTGTCGCCCGCTTTCAGGCCACTGGTAACGATCCATTTGTCGCCGATCGCCCGATCGGTGGTGATATTGCGCTGCTCGACCTTGTTCTGTGCATTGACGACCAACGCCGTTGCACGACCACGCGGATCACGGGAGATGCCCTGCTGTGGGGCCAACACCACCTGCTGGCGAACACCCTCGATCAGGCGGGCGCGGACGTACAGGCCCGGAAGCAACGTCCCATTCGGGTTCGGGAAACTGGCGCGCAACGTCACGGCACCGGTGGTCTGGTCGACGGTGACTTCGGAGAATTCCAGGCGGCCCTCAATCGGATAAGTCTGGCCGTTGGGCAAAAGGAGCTGGACCCGTGCACTGCCGACGTCGCGCTTGAGGTCGCCGGACTGCATGGCTGACCGCAAATCGAGCAACTGTGCCGCCGACTGGGTCACGTCGACATAAACGGTATCGGTACGCTGGATCGTCGCCAGTGGATCGGCCTGAGCGATTTGTACTAAGGCACCGGCCGTAAACGCCGACCGGCCGATACGCCCGGAAATCGGGGCCTTGATGCGCGTGAAGTTCAGATTGACGCGGGCAGCATCGACCGCTGCGCGCTGCGCTGCAACATTTGCGCTTGCCTGTTGCGCGGATGCTTTGGCATTGTCGGCTTCCTGCTTGCTGACGGCATTTACCGCAACAAGCTGACCGTAGCGCTGTGCCAGAAGGCGGGTGGCGTTGATCTGCGACTGAGCCGCGCCCAACTGCCCTTCCGCCGAACCGAGCGCCGCACGATAGGGCGCATCCTCAATCTCGTACAGAACCTGACCTGCGTGGACCAGCGAGCCTTCGGTAAACAGGCGGCGGCGGATAACGCCAGCCACCTGTGGTCGAACCTCTGACGTTTCCACGGCAGTGATGCGCCCCGGCAGCTCGGTTGTGAGCGTCACCGGCTCCAGCTTTACCGTAACCACGCCCACGTTTGGAGCTGGCCGTGGCGGGGGCGGGGCTTTGCTGCATGCACCGGTCACGACCAAGGCCGCGAGAGCCACGGACCGCATGATTTTGATCCGACGCATAACAAATCCCTAATAAAGCAAACGCAGGAATGAACGATCATTCCGCTTGCCTCGCTAGCTATTACCGTGCAAGGAACGGGTCAAGCAAAAAGTCGGAGCGGAGGTAAATTTGGTTGCGGTGCAGCATAACCCAGGCCCGCGAGAGCGCATTCTTGCCGCGGCCCGGCAATTGTTCGCGTCGCAGGGCTTTCATCAGACCCCGGTTTCAGAGCTGGCGATCAAGGCGAACGTGAGCGTTGGTCAAATCTATCGCCTTTTCAAAGACAAGAACGCCGTCATACTGGCAATCGTTTCGGACAGTTCCGAATTGAAAACGAGCGCGTTCGATGATGTTCTGAAAGCGGTAGACGGCGGCGCGCTGTCGATCAGGGACGCGTTTGTCCAGCTCGCAACCCGTTCCCTGTCAGAAACAGAAGAGTCATTGTCGTTCGAAATTCTGGCAGAAGCGTATCGCAACCCCGCAGTCGCCGACCAGATCGGCGAAATATGCGAACGTTACCGCTCAATCGTCCGCAAGATGGCTATCATAACCAATCCGGCACTTTCTGAAGAAAGTCTCGATGGTGCCGAAGAGGTGCTTCTCGGGCTTTTGTTCGGCCTTGGTCATCGCACTCTGTCACGCCCACGTTTGCCGATACGGGAAACTGCAGAGCAGACCGCCGGGATGCTAATGGCGGCGCTTACCGGCGTGCCGCGCGTTGGTAACAGCCCATCGCACGAGTCCGCGTGGGCATTGCCGACGTCCTGCGTTCCTGCCTGATTAAGCTGCCGAATACCGGTATGTAAGTGTTCGACGCCCTGTCGGTGTCGTGCGACAGTCTGCACGCCTTTCGTCAAGATCGCCCTTGATCATCGCGCAATAGACTCAGATACAGGTGACAACGAGAACAAATTGATAGGCGATTTTATATGGCGGGCAGGCTGAGCGGCAAAATTGCTTTGGTGACGGGCGCAGGACGGGGGATCGGACGGGGGATTGCGTTACGGCTTGCGTCAGACGGCGCTCAGGTCATCGTCAACTACTCGCGAAGCGCCGGTCAGGCGCGATCGCTGGTTGAACAGATCGAAGCCACTGGCGGATCTGCGTTTTCCGTACAGGCGGATGTGTCGAACCTGTCGGATATCGACCGGATGGTGGCAGAGATCGTTGCCAGAGTTTCCGGTGTGGATATCCTCGTCAACAACGCCGGGCGTGGGGCAGGCGGTATGCCCACGCTCGAGAAGACAACGACAGAGGCGTATGATGAGACATTTGGCCTAAACGCGCGCGGTCTATTTTTCACGACCCAGAAAATGCTGCCGCTGATGCGCGACGATGGACGCATCATCAACTTTTCGAGCACCGCGACGATAGCGCGCGTAGGCGGGCTTTCCGCATATTCGGGTTCAAAGGCGGCGGTCGATGCCTTTACGCGCGTCTGGGCAACCGAACTCGCGCCGCGCCGGATCACAGTCAACGCGATACAGCCCGGCATGGTCGACACCGACCTCATCACCGACGGAATGCCCGCCGATGCACGCGAAAGGTCGGCGCGTGCTCACCCGCTAAAACGCATTGGCCAGCCGGATGGTCTGGCCGATGTGGTCGCGTTCCTTGCCAGCCATGACAGCCGCTGGGTCAACGGCGAAACTATTGTCGTCACTGGCGGCGCCTGACCATCATGGACATCGATTATTCCACCAGCGAGATGCACTTCCGTGAAGAAGTGCGTGCATGGCTCGCGGTGAATACTCCGAAAGAACCGCGCCCCTTTGACGGGACCGAAGGGCGTGCGTTCGATCTGGCATGGCAGCGGCGGCAATATGATGGTGGCTGGGCCGGGATCAACTGGCCCACAGAATATGGGGGCAGGGGTCTGTCACTGATCGAACAGATCATCTGGTTCGAAGAATATGCGCGCGCGGGTGCTCCTTTTATCGGCGTCTGCTTCGTCGGCGTGAATCATGGTGGGCCGACACTGATCGCGCGCGGGAGCGAGGATCAGAAACATTATCATCTGCCACGCATCCTGAAGGCTGAAACCATCTGGTGTCAGGGCTTTTCCGAACCGGGGGCCGGATCGGACCTTGCGGGAATACGCACTCATGCGCGGATCGATGGTGACGAGCTGGTTATCAATGGGTCAAAGATATGGACCAGCTATGCCGACCTTGCCGACTGGCAGGAACTGTTGGTTCGCACAGATCCGAATGCTGAGCGCCACAAAGGGTTAAGCTGGGTTATCTGCGATATGCGCACGCCCGGCATCACGGTGCGCCCAATCCGCCTGATGAGTGGTCAGATCGACCTTTGCGAAGTATTTTACGACGAGGTCAGGGTTCCGGTCGAAAATATCGTCGGCGGCATCGATCAGGGTTGGAGCGTGGCGATGTCGACGCTGGGGTTCGAGCGGGGCACGGGCTTTATTGCGGAACAGGTCAGCCTTGCCGCGCACGTGGAACAGTTGATCGGGCGCGCCCGGGAAACGACAGGTACGGACGGACGCGCCCTTATTGCAAGCGAGCGTCTGGCGGACGATCTCGCCACTCTGCGCGCCGAGGTGACTGCGCTGAAAGCGATGACATATCGCACCGTCTCTGAAGTGGCGCGCACCGGTACGCCGGGTGCCGAAGCGTCGATTGTGCGGCTTTACACCTCCGAACTTTCACAACGTGTCGCGCGCTGCGAGATCGGGATGATGGGACAGACCATGCTCGATTTCAGCTACGGCATGAAAGATCCCACGCATCGTTATCTTTATGGCTTTGCCCAGACAATTGCCGGTGGCTCCGCCCAGATCCAGCGCAATATTATTGGCGAGCGCGTGCTCGGACTTCCCAAATAACGCTGAGGAGCGAGCAGATGGACCTATATCCGTCCGACACCGAAGAAGCCGTCCGTGCAGCAAGCGAAGCGTATCTGCGCGATCATATTCCGCTGAACGCTGCGCGTCTGAGACCCGACGGGATATGGACCGACATGGCGGCGATGGGCTGGTTCGGCATTGCGCTGCCAGAGGATATTGGTGGGGTCGCGATGTCGCATGGCGCGGAGGCGCTGGTGCTGGCAGAACTCGGTCGATATCTGGCCCCCATCGGGACAATTGCGATGGCGGTTGCAGCCAATGTTGCCATAGCGACCGGGGATCAGGCGCTCGCCATGGATATTCTGGCAGGAACCCGGCGCGTCGCACTCGGACTGACAGAAGCTGGCGGGCAGTTGCGTGTTCTAGAAGTGCGCGGTGCCAATATGGTTCTGGTGACCGGTGACAATGGTGCTTCGCTTTACGATGCGCCTGTGGACTGGACTATCAACGACTGCCTCGACCCATCGACGAGTCAGGCCATTATCGCCTTACCCCCGAAAGCCCGCATACAAACGACGGGATCGCGGGCCGCCAACCACCAGCGCCTTGTTGCCGCAGCATTCGCGCTCGGTTGCGCAGAGGCGGCGCGCGATATGGCGGCGGGCTATGCACGAGTTCGTGAGCAATTCGGGCGCCCTATCGGGTCATTTCAGGGCGTAAAACACCCCTGTGCGGATATGGCGGTGCGGTGTTCAGCGGCGCGTGCGCAACTATTATATGCTGCGCTGACGCTGGACAGTGCGCGCGAGGACGCCGCGTTTCAGATTGCGGTGGCGAAGCGACTGGCCGACGCAGCCGCGATCGGGAACGGACGCGCCAGCATTCAGGTTCATGGCGGCATGGGCATGACCGATGAATGCGACGCCCACCTCGTCCTCAAGCGCGCTCATTTGTTACAATTCATTTCGCCGGTCAGCACGGCGATGCTGCTCGCCGCCTGAGAGTTCAATCGCCCCGATAGATGCGGGACAGCGACACCAGCCGGTCCCGCATTTCAAGGATCATCTCCTCCAGCAAAGCAGGTGAGGCGAGGCCGGCGTCGCGCAGGGCAAGCTGTTCAAGCATCACGATCGCGAGCGTTGCGCGCGCGGCACGGCGCTGTTCTTCGTGACTATCATCACGGGCAGGGCGAAAGGCCGGGAATCCGTCGCCAAGGATAGCCATCAAACGACGGCGGTTTTCCTGAAAAGCATCGCGCGCGGCGTCGCTCTGCAACGCAACGATGTGGAACAGGCGACCAGCGGGCAGATCGCGCCCGGAGTGAACGAACGCGCGCACGAAGGATTCAATCGTTTCGGGCGTCGTCGCCATATGGTTGAAACGTTCGAACAGCGGATCGGTCTTGTAGGATTCCGCAATCATCATCGCTGCGACCAGCGCATCCTTGCCGGTGAAATGCAGATAAAAAGCGGCCCGCGTAAAGCCAGCCTCGCGCGCGATCATATCGACTGAAATCGCGGTGTAATCGCGCGAGAAAAAGAGTTTGCGACCGGCCTTTAACAGGCGTGTGCGCGTATTTTCGCGATTGCGGACCAGCGTATCCGCGTTATCCTGCTGGTTCCGTTCCGCTTCGTCCACACCGGTCACGCACGTTCCTAAGCTACCCTGAACAACCGTGCCCCGGTTGTGGCGTTAAGACAATGTCAAAACATCGTTTTCATCTGTCAACTAATAGGACGGGTTATAAAAGAGAAGCGAAGGTGCCTCGACGACAAGGGGGCAGGCAGGGATGCGATAGTCCGGTATCGTCATGATGCGCGCTCGGGAAGCCAGCTACGCACCGGCTCGAATTTGGGCATACGCAGTGAGCGCCTTAGCCAGTTTGCACCGTCGAGTACGAATGTATGCCCGGAACAAAATGCAGCATAGTCGGAACATAGATAGGTGGCGGCCCATCCAAGTTCATGAACCTGTCCGGTACGCAGCGCAGGCTGATGGCCCTCTACCGATTCCGGCTCATCCAGACGCATATGATCGCCCATGTCCCCGTGTTTGTAGAGGCCGGGTGCAATGGCGTTGACGCGAATGTCGTGCGGCCCCCATTCAACCGCGAGCGATTGCGTCAGGTTGACGACACCAGCCTTTGCAGCGGCGGAATGAGCCGTGCCGGGTCCCCCCGTCCAGGCGTAGGTGGCCGCAATGTTCAGGATGGCACCCCCACGTTCGTCCGCAATCCGGCGGCGCGCGAATTCCGTCGACATCAGGAACGTCCCGTCCAGCACGATCGATGTCACGGCGCGAAATCCGTTTGCGCTGATATCTTCGGCCGCAGCCGGAAAGTTGCCCGCGGCGTTATTGACGAGGACGGTGACCGGGCCGAACGCCGCCTCTGCCTCGTCAAATGCTGCCTTGATCTGGGCGGCGTCCCGCACATCACAGGAAACCCCGATCGCCCGACCACCGACTGCCTCCACCGCTTCGATCCCGTGCTGGCGACGACCGGGGTCGCGCCCGAGGATCACGACCGCAGCGCCGCAGCGCCCGAATTCGGTGGCAATGCCCTTGCCAATCCCTGATCCACCACCAGTCACGATGACCACATCATTTGCAAATGTGCCTTCCGGCAGCATCCGATTACCAAGCGGCGGCGCGTTGCGCGTACCCTGCATCGTCATTGTCTAGCGTCCCTTGAACAATGGTTCCCGCTTTTCGCGAAGAGCGGTTCTGGCTTCGACATAATCGTCGGTTCGGAACAGCACGCTCTGGGCGAGCAATTCCATGCCGATCCCCTCACGAATGCGACCGTTCCACAGATGGTTGGCAAGCTGCTTGCCCATGGCGAGTGCGATGGGCGGGCGGGATGCCATGTCGCGAGCAAGAGCGAATGCCACGTCATCAAGTTCATCGCGCGGCACCACCATATCGACCGCGCCCCAGCGTTCGGCCTGTGCGGCGTCGATCGTGCGACCGGTCAGCATCATGATCTTCGTCCTGGAGGGACCGATCAGGGCCGACAGCAACTGGCTGGCCCCGGTGTCGGGAAGCAGCCCATATTTGATTTCCGGAATGGCGATTTTCGCATCGTCCGACGCAACGCGAATATCGGCGGCCAGCGCGATCTCGAAACCGCCGCCGATCGCATGCCCCTGAACGGCGGCAACGACTGGCTTCGCATGGTCGATCAATGTCAGGTTGCGCTGCTGCGCACCAAGTACGTGATGATAGTCGCTCTCGTCGTCGCGGCGATGGCCCAGCTGCGTGGTATCCCGACCGGCGCAGAAAGACTTTCCCTCCGCGCGAACCAGAAGGACGCGGGCGCGGGGGTCGTTGAGTGCCGTCCGAAACCGGTCACCGATTTGATCGGCCATGTCGTCATTGATGGCATTCATCTTGTCGGGGCGGTTCAGCGAAATGATGCCCACCTGATCGCGAACCGCGTAGGTGATGTATTCGGTCATGTCGTATCTCGCTCCTTTAAGGGTCGGCCGTCGTCGGATGACCTGTCTACATAACTCAATATGGCGCCATAAAAAGCGGTCCAAATTACGGGAACCGACAGCGATCGCCCATTACGCAACACCATCCAATCAGTTCTCTATATTGGTTGACATACTGTCAAGGAGATCATATTTTGATCGTTGCGACGGATAGATCGTGAAATCAGGGAAGGGGCATCATGCCGCTAAAAATATCTCGTTATCTCGTAAGCACCTGTGCGTTCGGCGTTTTGGCACTCTCCAGCCAAATGCCGGCATTAGCGCAGGCTGCGACAACAGCGCCTGCAGATGTGGAAAATGCGCAGCCCAGCGAGGCGGATATCGTTGTGACCGCACGGCGTCGCGCGGAAAGTCTTCAGAGCGTGCCCGTCGCAATCACAGCCTTTTCGCAAAAGATGTTGCAGGAGAAATCAATCTCCAATGCCTTCGATCTGAACAAGGCAGTGCCGGGGCTGACCACTTCGGCAGATTCCGGAACCAGTACGCTGCCATCGTTCAGCATTCGCGGTCGCGGCCAGTTCTTTGGTGCCGCATCGGGCAGCGTGGAAACCTATTTCGCCGACGTGCCCCTGAGCGCACCGTTTCAGGTACCCAGCCTGCCGCCGCAATTCTTCGACCTGGCCTCGATACAGGTATTGAAGGGACCACAGGGAACCCTGTTCGGCCGTAACTCGACCGGCGGCGCGGTCCTGTTCGTGCCGGCTCCAGCCAGCCTTGACGGCATCGAAGGCTATGCCCGGGTTCAGGTCGGCAACTATCGCAACCTGCAGGTCGAGGCAGCCGTCAACCTTCCCCTGACCGACAAAATCGCGTTACGCGTTGCGGGCTATGAATGGACCCGCAGGGGTTACAGCCGGACGATTGGCGGGGCGACCGACGGTTACGGCCATGTGCTTCCCTCCCAGCGCTACGACAATCAGGACATCACGGAGTTCCGGGCGACGCTGCTCGTCCAGCCGACCGAAGGCATCACGAACAGCACGATCTTCACCTATCATACGGACAAGAACCGGGGCACCCCACAGCTGTTGTTCTTCAAAGGGCCAGGTGGCGTGCCGATCCCCCTTACAGGTCAGGCAGCAAATCCGCGCGTCCTTGATACCGATGTCGATCTGACGAGGCCGCCATCAAACACCTTTGGCGTCATCAATACCACGACGATCGAGATCGCCGACTGGATCACAATGAAGAACATCTTCGGCTATATCAATGCGGAGGGCTGGGGGAATAATCCGTCCGATGCCGACGGCAGCGCGCTCGCCGCAGTCGATGTCGTGCGGCCACCCCGTTACCTGCACAATCGCCAATATACCAATGAAGTGCAGTTTCAGGGCAGCCTGTTGAGCGACAAGCTCGACTATATCGTCGGTGGTCTGCTCGATCTTACACGGCAGCCGGGAGCGCGGGACACCATCAACATCGCCACAATGTCCTATCCAGCCAGCAGCCCCACGGTACCGCTCGGGTATGATGAGCAATACCGCCAGTCGCGGTTTACGTCGAAATCGGTGTTCGGATCGCTGACCTATCATTTCACGAATGCGATCAGCGCAACTGCGGGCGTTCGCCGCTCTTATGACAATATACAGGAAAAGACGCTCGAATATGTCACCGCGCTTCCTGATCTGGTTGCAAATCTGGCTCTCCCCTTTGAAACAAAACAGGTCAAATTCAAGG
This sequence comes from Sphingomonas paeninsulae, assembly GCF_003660165.1. Lineage (NCBI taxonomy): Bacteria > Pseudomonadati > Pseudomonadota > Alphaproteobacteria > Sphingomonadales > Sphingomonadaceae > Sphingomonas > Sphingomonas paeninsulae. The sequence continues at coordinate 791,689 of NZ_CP032828.1, read as the reverse complement.
GCTGGAGCTATAATGCCGGGCTGGAATGGCGGATCGACCAGGACAGCATGGTTTATGGCGGCTATCGGCGAGGCTTCAAACGTGGCGGCTTCAACGCTCGGCCGCCAAGCGCGGATACCGCGTTGTTCGGACCGGAAAAGGTCGACAATTTCTACGTCGGTTTGAAAAAGGGCCTGAACTTCCTCGGTATGCCGGGGCATTTCAACATCGAAGGCTTTTGGGACATCTATAAAGGTGCACAGCGCAGCTATCTGACACTGGTCGCGAACGGGCAGACGGTGGCGCTGGCCACTGTGGTCAACAATGCCGAGAAATCGACGTACCGGGGCTTTGACGCCGATTTCGTGATCGATCCGGCGCACTGGCTATCGCTGAGTGGCAATTACACGTTCGTCGATGCCTATTATAATAAATACACCGACGTTTCGCTCACGAATCCTGCGCAACTGGCGCTGCTGGCCGATCCATCGACCGATCTGTCAGTCAATCCGGTGGGCCTTGTTTCAAAGCACAAATTAAGCGCTACCGCGCGCTTCCATACCGAACTGGGCGATGGCAGCGAAATCGCCTTTGCACCGACGATCAGCTATCAATCGCGCTTCTATTTCAACGATCAGTCGTTCCGACAACCGAATTCAGCAGCGTTGCTGTTCCTCGGTGGGCAGCAACTCAACGCGGCATCGTTCGGAGCCAATTATGCACCCGGCTATAAACTGGCCGACGCCCGTATCGAATGGAACAGAATCGGAGGATCGAAATTCGATCTGGCCGCCAACGTTAACAACATCTTCGACAAGACCTTCAAGACCGGCGGCACCGGAATATATGTATTCGGGTTCGAGGAAGCATCGTTCGGGCCGCCACGGATGGTGACTGTCGAAGCACGCGTTCACTTTTAACACCCGGCGGCCAGTTGTTTATCCGCAACTTCAGGGTTGTGTAACGGGCCCACCGCCATTGCCTGGGATTTGATTATTTCAGGATGTTCAATCAGAATCGTTAGTTTACCATCCTTATACGGTCAAAATATGGACCTGTGATAATTGCCCTTATCACGGGTCCATATTTGATCTCTCTTTATAAAGTGAGCTTCACCGCCGATGGATAACCCTGCGCACCTCGAGGACAACGCCCTGATTGCGGGGGAAACGGCGCCAGCGCTGATGGTGTCGCCTGACGATCTTTCCTGGGCGGTGGTGAACATGCGCGCGGTCGAGCGCATCGTCGTCATCGAGCCGCTGATCGCTGCGTACCAGTCCGCGTCTTCGCCGCACAGCATCCGTGCGCTCAAGTCCGACCTTGAGACGTTCGACTTCTGGTGCCGTCGCCACAACCGCATATCGCTCCCCGCAACCCCGGAGATCGTGGCGGATTATCTCGATGCGCGCGGAGAAGGAGAGTAAGCCAGCGTCGCTCGGCCGCTACAAGGCCTCGATCGCCAAAATCCACCTCCTGCTCGACCTGAAGGATCCGACGCCGGCCTCGCTGGTGAAGCTGCGCCTGCAGGCGATCCGTCGCCGTCTTGGCACGGCGCAGAAACAGGCGCGGCCGCTGCGGTTCAAAGGGCCGGTGCGCAATGTCGAGCGCGACGAGCCACGCGGGCTCAATGTGCGGGCGCTCCTGGAAAGCTGCGCGGAAGATCTGCCCGGCTTTCGTGATCGCGCGCTTCTCTCCGCCGGCTATGACACCGGTCTTCGTGCCTCCGAGTTGGTGGCGATCGAGGTCGAGCATATCTTTGAGGCGATCGATCCGGACGCGCGGCTGCTGAGCATCCCGCGCACCAAAGGTGATCAGGAGGGGAGGGGGCGACCGCCTATCTGAGCCCCCGCACTGTTCGCGCGATCGCGGCTTGGCTGGAGGTAGCCGGCATCGAAGCGGGGCCGGTGTTCCGCCGCGTCACGTCCGTCGCTACAAGGCGCGTCCCACAGTGCGCGGCTGCCGGCTCGACAGCCTCTCGGGTCGCGAGGCCTGGACCTGCGCAAGACGCTGTCGAAACCCGCCGTGCCGGCGCGGGTCGAATATGACGTGGGAGAGGCGGCACCTCATCCCGCGTCGGTCGGGCCGATCTACCAGTCGATGATCCAGCGGGCATTCGATTCCAGCGTGCTGGCGGACCTGACAACGGACGATCTTGCGCGACTGCTCAAGGGGATCAGCGCGCATTCGACGCGGGTGGACTTGAACCAGGACCTATTTGCCAGCGGCGAGGATTTGGTGGGGATTATGGATGCGTTGCGGTGGAAGTCGCCGCGCATGCCGCTGGCCTACAATCGCAACCTGGCGGCAGAACAGGGGGCGGCGGGTCGACTCATGGCAAAAATTGGATAGCGGAGATGCTTTGCTGACGTCCCGATAGAATGAACGGATATTCTGCAGAAGTGGTGCGGCAGCGAAGCTCTTTGCGAGGCAACCCATTGGTCGCCTAAAACGATCTCGCTGCCGTGCCATTTTTCAACTGTCCCGCGAGTTTCCCATCGCGGCTGGCAGTTCGTCGCGCAGCGCTTCGACCAGCCGGCTGATCTTCGGTAGCAAATGCCGCCGCTGCGGGTAGACCGCCCATATCGGCTCCTCGTCCGGCTGGAAGTCATCGAGCACCGGATTCAGTTCACCGGAGTCGATATAGGCAAAAGATAGAACTCGGGCAGCTGGCAGATACCCATCCCCGCCAGCGCCGCATCGACGACAGCGGTTCCGCTGTTGCAGCGCCATCGGCCGCGCGGGCGATGGAAGAATTCCTCGTCGCCCACCTTGAAGTGCCAGGCTGTCGCGGTGCCGGCCAGGCATTCATGTTGGCCAAGCTCGGACACATGGTGTGGCGTTCCACGTCGGGCGAGATAATCGCGTGCCGCGCAGCGCTGCGCTTCCTCAGGTTTCAACCGGTGCGCCTGACGTCGAGGATTCCTTCGTAATCCGGATGCGGCTCGTCAATGGGGCCGAGGGCACCGTTCAGCAGACCGGCGGTGCCATAGGCGGTCCAGCCAGCTTTTTCCGTGTCGCCGGCACCGAAGGTTCGATCTGGACCGAAGGAAACAAAGTGGGGTTGGCGACCAGGTTGGAAACACGCGAACTGGAATTGCCCGCCGATCTTTCCCTGCCCCGATCGAATGCCGGAACGACCCTCGCCAGCAAAGCGCCGAATGGCAACGCCTGACGACCGCGGAACTGGCTCCCTATTCCCAGCTTTGCCTGCATTTCCGGTCGCTGATTGAGGGCGGCTCACCTCCGGGGCCGGTAAAACTTGCGACATTCGCCGACGGCATCGCGGGCATGAAGGTGATTGAGGCCATTCGCGCCTCGGCCGGACAAGAGGGCGCGGTGGTTCAGGTATAGGACGGGGCTTTCGTCCGCCCCCGCCTGGTGTCCATTACCGCTTGACGACGACGGCGTCCGCCGGAAGGGCGTTGCCGGCGCTATAACTGCGCAATTTCTCCAACAACAACTGGGGGAGGGGAACCGCCTTGTTCGTTTGACGATCGGTGGTGATAGGACTTAGCCGACCGACGAAGACGATCCGGTCTTCCTCGTTCTCTGGTCTCTGATGGCGTCATCCAAGCGCCGGTTGCTTGGTCGACCACGGCGGCGCGACAAAAGCCCGGATGATCCGTCATCAAGGTAACGCGTCAACAATCGATGGGCGTGGCGGCGGCTGACGCTCATCAGCCTTGCTGCCTCGATAACTGTCATGCGACCTGAAACCACATGCATCAACGTCTCAACCCGCGAAAGCTCCTCGGTACTCATATGCAACACCGCCATGCCAAATACCTCCGAACAGCCGGAGGGCACGGTAGCCCAAGTGAGACATCTCTATCTTGCGCAACTGTGACATTTCTATCTAGCGCTTACATACATCAAGTCCGATAATATATGTTATGTTAAATTTTATTAATGACATAAGGGCGATGCGTGCGTTCGCGCAATCGCCTAAGCCAATTACGCCTCAACAGTCTCATGGTATTCGCCGGTGCATCGCAAGAGAGTCACATAAAACCTACTGTAAAGCCTGGCTAACCGTCTTGAAGGACGTGCGTTACAATTTCGTTCGTTCCCTGTTCCAGAATCATGTCCGATGATGTTTCCGATCGCAAAGCCGCCATCTTGAAGCAGATTCATGCGCGCGCCCAAGCGGTTTAGCCCACGTGTCATCCGCGAAACGGGCACGAAGCCTCGTTCGAAATTCAGCACTTTGGCAACAACTCGATGGCCCCTGCCCTTCTTACCTCCAGGCCGGAGCGTGTGTAATTTTTCGCTGATCGTGCCAGCGCACAAAATATGGTGCAAGCTCGCCCGGCAGTCTCGCCTCAAATTCCGCATCGAGTAGATAATGCGGCATGGCCTCAGCAATAGCGTCGAGCAACAGCAGGCCTTGCTTCCAGTCCTTGCTCCGCTTCAAGGGATTACGTTTGGACTGCTCCGACATCCACAGCTTCTGAAGCGCAAACCATCGAGGATCTGGAGCGACGATCCGCGCCGGACTTCCGTCTCGACAGATAACAACCTGATCAACATACCGGCCCTCAAGCAGCCATTCTTGTTCAGGCAATGGAACTGGTCGCGGACGATCGGTTCGGGCCATAGTGGCGGCCCTGGAAGGTGCAACGAGGATTTCAACCTCATAGGCCTTGGCATTGCGCGCTTGAAAGGTCCTTTCTGTGTTCACGGTAAAGGTGGGATCGACCGCTTTCAGGAGTTGCCAGAGGACCTGATCGTTGTTTGCGTTGATATCGCTCTCGGTCCAGGCCATGTCTAAATCTTCGGTTTCGTCAGGCATGGTCCGGATAATTCCACCCGCCTCGCTGGCATATGCCGCCATTGTGTTTGTGCCCACGATGAGCACTGTTGTCCCAAGGAGCCGACGCCGGTCCGCCTCACGCAGGATCGGTCCTGCAGCGCTGGCCAGCATTGGCAGCCGCAAAGCACGGGCCAGGCGACCGGACTCATCGAGCGCGGCCTTGCTTATTTCCCGGCGAACTTTGGCCTGTTGCTTTTTGGAGCGGTACGTTTCGAAAAGTGCCTCGTTGTCGTCTGACCACGGCCCAAGGCTTGTTCCGTTTCCACCACGATCGTGAATTTTATAAAGATAGGCGCGACCGCTGATTACTTTTCGTCGCAGATCATAGGGAAGCTGCGCAAGTTCCCGTTCAACGTCCATCCACACCTCATAACGCTGCCTCACATTGATGAGGGCTCGCGCCTGCTCGTCGGTATATGATGTCACGATCGTCATAGATTATCCCACGAATTATACTATTAAAAATATGTGGGATAAATACTACATCTCGACTGGGCATTATCAAATCTAAAATGAGGATATCCTACATTTTGCTAAACCGTAAAATTGCGGGATACCATCGCCGCCGTGCATCACACCTGGGGATCGGCACTGACCCACCACCCCCACGTGCACATGATTGTGCCGGGCGGTGGCATTGCTCCGGATGGCACGCGCTGGATATTTTCGCGTCCCGCCTTCCTCCTGCCGGTGCGCGTGCTGGGCAAGCTGTTCCGCCGTCTGTTCCTTACCCGATTGCTGGCGCTCTACGGCGCGGACAAGTTACGTTTTTACGGCAGCATGGCGCATTGGTCCGATCGTCGCGCCTTCTTGCGTCACATTGCGCCGGTCAGAAAAAAGCCATGGGTTGTCTATGCCAAGCCGGCGCGCAAAGACAGCCTCGCGCTCGCTCGCACGCTGCTGGCCGTCCCACTACCAACAGACGATCCCGAACCCGACGCGCCTGCCGACGCCCGTTCACCATGCCCATGTTGCGGTGGACACATGACGATCATCGAGTCCTTCGCCCGCTGGTGTCAGCCGCGCGCACCGCCGCAATCGACCGCACAAGCCCGGGAGCTGGCACCATGACCCGGCATGGACCGCTCGGCAATATGACCGCGATTACCACGCGACGGTCAATGGGATCGCTCGTGCCCGGTCCCGGGGACGTTGCGCCGATCACCCAATGTTCCACCGTGATAGTCTGCATGGGCCCATCGTTCGTGTCCAAAACACCCGGTTACGCCACCCTCCGCTCGCGCAGCCGCGCCGCGCGTAGCACGACTAAGACCAACCAAAATCCTCTTTCCCCATAACACCGCTCTTGCGGCCCGCGGGTTCCTGCATTGGAGGCTTTTGTACGCAAGCGCTCGAAACCCTTCACACAAGCTGACTCTCGATTACCAAAGTCGGACATTCCGCTTTCAAGCTGCCGCGCCGACGTCCGAAAAACAGACGGTCCGTTTTCAAATTCGTCCGCATTTCGGCACCCCCGATTAGCGCACCCGAACAGATCGAGCCGGCGACACAGCAGTACAAACGACCGGAACACCGCCTCTAAGGCACCCCGGTTGTCGCGGCGGAAATCGGCGATGGTCTTAAAGTCCGGCCGGATCCCACGCAGCAGCCCTATGACTTCGAAGTTGCGGACCGCTTCGGCTTCCAGACGCCGGCTCGACCGAACCCGGTTCAGATAGCCGTACAGGTAAAGCTTGGGCAGATCGCCCGGATCATACCGGGGCGACCGGTCGTCTTGGGTCGCGATCGAAGGAAGCCTGTTTCCTTCAAATCCAGCTCATCGACAAATGCTTCGATGAACCGAACCGGTTATCTGCTGCTACATAATCATCGACTACTGTCGGCAAGAGCAGCATCTGATCCCGCGCATGATCATCGATATACGCTATGATGAAAGCATACACCGGTCACAACCCTGACGGAATCCCAAACCAACTTTTCGCACGTTCTGACCAGTTTGTGGTCATTCGCCGGATCGGCGCACTCTGAAGCGCCCGGCTTGAACCGGGCACCCGATAGTTCAACGGACCCAGTGGCAGACGCGCTGCGCGTGACCATGATGACGCTCGACCTTGCAGACCTTGTGTGGCTTATGATTGGGGCGGGCTACTGCCGGAGCGATACCGGCCGTCAGCGTGGCAGCAGCAGCGATCGACAAGCCAACAATTTTCAACATACGCATTTACATTCTCCCAAGTGGAAGTTGCCATCTCGCGTTATTCACATGAACGATCTGTGTATCGCCTAAAACTGAAGTACTTTGTCCGCTTTACGCTCCATGCCGTTGCATTCGATATCCTGGAAAGCGGCCCTTATTGGTTCGGAGAATTGCTGCTGTCGAGCAGCACCGGGCGACGCTATCTGCCCGACGTTGCTGAGTGAAACTGCGGCAACGTAAACGAAGCAAGAAGGTCAATAAATCCCTGTGGCAGGAGTAATAGGCTGGCGCTGTTCATCTGCCTGATCTGCAACGACAGGCGCGCCTAAAGTGCGGCGCGTCATCTTCATTCGCGCGAGCAACACTCCTCCCAGCGCCAGAGCAAAGCCGACGAGTTGAACCGACACCAGTCGCTCACCGAACAGGATCCACGCCTCTACAGCCGCCAGCGGCGGCACCAAAAGCAACAGCACGCTAACCCGCGTCGCACCGTGGTGGCGCGTCATCCACACCAGCAACGATAGCGCGCCGACCGAAAGCACAAGCACCGACCAGCCAAGCCCCAGCCATAATGCCAAGGCGCCATCCCAGCGATAGTCGCCGATCGCGACCGTCGCCAAGGTGGCAACGATCGCGCCGCCGAGATTTTGCACTGCACCCGAAATGCGCATCGGGTCGCCGCAGATCGATCCGCGCTGAATCATCGTGCCTGCTGCCATGGCAACGATTGATGCCACCGCGGCAGCGGCCACGACAAATGGCACCGCAGTGTGCCCGCCGTGCATCAACAGCGGTGCCAGCACTAACGCAACGCCGACAAGTCCAATACCCAGTCCCATCCAGGCGCGCGCCACCAATCGTTCGCCGAGCAGACCAAAGGAGGCGACTGCAACTACAAGCGGCTGCAGCGCGCCGAGGAGCGCCATAATGCCGGCAGGCATGCCGCGCTGGATTGCCCACCAACTGGTGCACAGGTAGACACCATTGAGCAGCACACCCGCCACCAGGTGCAGCGCCAGCTGCCTGCCTCGCGGCAGGCTCTCGCGCGCGAACGCCACCAGCGTTCCGAGTAGCGCAGCAGAGAGCAGCATCCGAACGGCGAGGATCAACTCGGGCGCGGCATGTGGTACTGTCGCGCGTGCGGCGACAAAGCCGGTCGACCACATCAGCACGAATAATATTGGGGCGACGGTGAGCATGTGACGCCTTTGGAGACCGCTGCGAGAGGTGTCGAGAAAATACCTTGTAGGCCCCCTCTTGGGTTGCTCGTGTGCGCAAGTCTGTCCCCATTGCGCGCCAGACGGCTCACCTATTGATTCCGTGGAGGTCAAAGTGCTGATGGTAGCGTCGCCCCACCGCGATCGAAGGGATCGGTCCATCACCAGCCCTTTTACCATACTTAAACGATAAGGCCGCCCGTTCGGGGGCACCATCGACGACAAGCACTCACTGCCAGCCCCCACCAAGCGCTTTAAATACATCGACCTGCCGATCGATCAGCAGCGCGTCCGATGCGGCGAGATTTGCCTGCGCTGTGGTCAAAACGGCCTGGGCAGTGAGGAGGGAAAGGAAGTCGGTGCGCCCAAAGGTATAAAGTCGACCGGCCTGGCTGGCTGCGGTCGTTGCACTTGCCAGCGCGCGCGTCAGCGATGCGTTGCGGTCACCTTCGCGTGCATAGGCCGACAGCGCGGTTTCTGCCTGACGCAGGGCCTCCAAAGTTGTCGAATCGAACTGAGCAAGCGCCGCGTCTGCGGCGGCACCGCTTTCCACAATTTGCGCTCGCACGACGGGCCGATTTGGAAAGCTCCAGCTGATCAACGGCCCAAGGCTCAGATTAAACGCATTGCCCGAACCCAGAGACGACAGTGGTCCGATGAACCCTGCTGATCCGCCGAGAGAGACATCGGGAAACAGCGATGCCATTGCCACGCCAATTCGTGCGGTTGCCGCCGCCAGAGCACGTTCAGCCGCGCGGATGTCGGGACGGCGGCGGATCAGCCCGGCACCGTCCCCGATCGGCAACGGACGAGTCAAAGCCGGTGGGCGAGCGCAAGTCTCGACATCCCTTGGATAGTTCGCAGGCGCGCGGCCCATCAACGTCGCCAGACGATAGAGCGCGGCCGTGCGCGTCGCGATCGCCGCCGGGATAAGCGCCTCGCTTTGATCCACCGCGCTGCGCGCGCGTGTTACGTCAAAGGCGGTCCCGCGTCCGCCACGTTGCAATCGCTGGGTCACGTTCAATGTCTGGCGTTGCAAGGTCAATACGCGATTGTTGGCTGCCAGCACCACGTTGGCCATACACGCTGCGGCATAGCTGCGCGCGGTTTCGGCCGCGACCATCACGCGCACATTGTCGCGCGCGGCGGTAACGGCCTCTGCATCGCCCTGTGCAGCCTCGATCGCGCGGTGGATGCGGCCCGCAAGATCAAGCGGATAGGCAAGCGAAATACCCAAATTATAATCGAGCTTTCCGGGCAGTTTACCGCCCGTCGTATAGAGGCGGTCGAGCGACGTCCCGCCACCAAGCAATGTCGACAAACTACGCCCCGCAGCGACCTCTGTGACCACGGCATCGGCGCGGCGCAAATTCGCATCGGCCGCGCGCAGGTCGGTGTTCGCCGCCAACGCCTCGGTTACAAAACCGTCGAGCCGACTGTCGCCGTAAAGCTGCCACCAGTGATCAGGCAGCGGAACTTCGGCAAACGCCTTCTCGCTACCGCTCGCGAACTTTCCCGTGGCCGCCGGTTTGTTAACGGCAGCGAGGTTCGGCAACCGATAATTTGGTCCCACTGCAGTACATCCTGCCAGGGCAAGCGTCAGTAGGCCGGCAATCCGCTTCATGTCCGCACCCGTGGAAGGATCGTCACCGTTGCCGTGCGTCCGACAATCAACGGCACGCCCTTGGGCACCTGAAGCAGTTTCACCCGAACCGGGATACGCTGAGCCAGTCGCACCCAGTTAAAGGTGGGATTAACGTTGGGCAGCAGGTTGGTCGTATTAGTACGCTCGCTATCATTAATGGCGGCGGCAATGCTGTCGACACGACCGTGCAACGCCTGCGCCTCTCCCATAAGATGGACGATGACTGGATCTCCGATGTGGATGCTGCCGAGCTTGGTTTCCTCGAAATAGCCTTCGACGCGCCGGGAGTCATTGTCGACGAGTGCCATCGCCTGTGTCCCCGCCGCGATATAGTCACCCGGATGCAGGTCCAGATTGGTGACGACCCCGTTGACCGTCGCGCGCACCGTCGTGCGAGCCAGATTCAGCGCCGCAGTTGATCGCGCACTTTGCGCCTGCGCGAGGGCGGCCGACGCAGTCGCGACGCGTGCGACGTTCTGCTCGTGCGTTTCCTTGGCAACCAGATCACCCAGAGCCAGATCGCGCTGAGCCTCCCTGCCCGCCTGCAACAACGTCGCGCGCGCGCTCGCAATCGCTGCGTCGGACTGGGCGAGCGTCAATTCGAAGCGCGGGCGATCGACCACGAACAATATGTCGCCGGGCTTCACCAACTGATTGTCGTGAACTGCCACCTGAGTGATGAGGCCTGCCACATCTGGCGTCACACGTACCACATCGGCGCGAATATGCCCGTCGCGCGTCCACGGATCGGTCTCGTATCGCCGCCACAGCCACAGGGCGACCAGCACGGCGAGGATAACGATCAGCAACGTAACAGCGGAACGGGCAAGCGCGGCGGGCAGCGGTTTCATGACGAGGTTCCGGTGAAAAGGGACAACAGACCGAGGATGATGACAAACAAAGCTAGGTCGAAGAGCGGCCGATATGTGACCACGCGATAGGCTCCGAAAAACGATAGCAGACGCGTGGTAAGACCCGTCAACATCACTGCCGCGACGCTAAGCAACAACAGCGTCGGCAGATACACCCCGGCGATGGAAATCTCCCCCGTCATGTCGCCACTCCGTAGCCAGGGGCCATTGGGAACAGGTTTCGCCGGAGCGATGTCAACGCCAATACGCCTGCACGGCGACTGTCAGGCACGTCACTATGAGAAAGCTCTCTGATCGCCTCATCAATTCCGGCCAGCAGCGGCTCTTCGGGAATCATAGGCTCGCCGGGACGAAGCGCGCGATAATGCGCGCCGACGCCGCGCAGGACTGGCGTGATCGTCGCGGCTTCTTCTGCCGTCCCGTCCAACCGCAATTGCCGCAATTCGCCGACGGATACACCCACGCGCAAATCGGCGAGGGCATCGAGCACCGGCTTACCGGGATCTTCGCCGCGCAACGCAAGGCGCGGTGCCAGCAATCCGATCCGGTCGAGCATCCGCGCAATCCATCCCGCGGCGTCTGGTGGACCGGGTGCATCGCTGCGCTCGGCCAGTTCGCGCCATCCGGCTCGAATCAGCCTTAGCGCGCTGGCCTCGGCACCGATCGTCTGAAACAATCCGACGGTTACAGCCGCGAACAACGTCCCGACCAACTGCGAAATGCCGCCATTGAGGAACGTATCGAAGCCACCGCCATAGCGGTCGTTCAGGCCAACCGTGTTCAACCCGCCAAGCACGATACCAAGCGCCAGCAGCATTGTCTTCGGTCGCGCAAGGAACTTGCCGATGAGCAGCAGCGCAGGCGCTAGAACCGCGACGAGCGTCACGAAATCGGTCACGCGCGGGAGGATCGCAAATGCATAGATCGCAGCCATTAGCAGACCGATGAGCGTGCCATAGAAGAACATCAGGATCGATGGTGCGGGATCGTCGCTATTGCCGAACAACGCGCAACACACCCCAGCGATGAGCACCGCCCCTGCTCCGTCCGCCCATCCGGTCCCAATCCAGAAAGTGCATCCCAGCAGAATCGTTACAACCGTGCCGGCCGCTGCCCGCAGCGCGATCCCGTGATCACGATGCAGCGGTCGCCGCGCGCTGCGGGCCAGTAAGATGGCCACCCCCGGCATCACCGGGTTTCGGGATGGAGAACGCATTTGATCGCGCAGATCGCGGGCGTTACGGTGTGCGTCGATCAAATCGGCAAGCCGCGCCAACAGGCTGAGGCGCAGCGCATCTCGCCAGATAAGAGTATCGCCGACGACAGGCTCCAATAAGCGCGCGCGTTCGATCAGCGCGTCGGCAATCGCGCCCCGTTCGATCGCCTTGCGTGGATCGAGTAGCCATGCTCGCACATCTTCGATCAGGTCCATCGCCTCGGGCCGGGGAGCATCCGCGCCGCGCATCAGTTCGACAATCCGATCGTCGACCGCACTCGCGAGCGGCAACAGCATCGAAAGTTCGGCTTGCAATGCCCGCAACGTGCGAACGCGCGGCAACAGGCGCGCGGTATCAAACGGCAAATGAATGGAAAGCTGGTGAAGCTCATTGATATCGAGCGCCAGTCGCCGCCGATCCTGATCCAGCGCGACATCGGAAACACCTGCCAGAGAATCCCGCGACCACTGCTCAGCATCAGTTAGAATAGCGTCGATCCGTGCCAGCAATGTCGCCGTAACCGTCTGTGGAAAGACAAAACCGTGAATCAAGCTACCGCATAATATGCCGATCGTGATCTCCTGAACGCGCAAAATCGCAGTCGGGAAAATGTCGTTCGGTGCCAGAACCGATGGGAAACCGATAATGCTGGCCGTATATCCAGCAAGTAGAAACACATAGGCGCGTGGCGTCCGATCGAGCAACGATATGTAAAGGCATAAGCCCAGCCATAGCGCGAGTCCCAGCGATAACAGCTCAGGCGCATTGACCAGATTTGGTACGAGTACGACTGCAGCGATCGCGCCCAGTACTGTTCCTGCAACCCGGAACACCGCCTTCGACAACACCGCACCTGCCAGCGGCTGCGCGACGATATACGAGGTCGTCACCGCCCAGTAAGGCCGGGTCAGGCCAATGCGGAGCGCTACATAATAGGCGAGCATCGCCGCAATGAAGCATTTTGTTGTAAAAAGGGCTTCGGCTGCGCCGAATCGATTGGTCACTTTACTATCCGCTGGCGCGTAAAGCGGGCAGCAAGACGCTCAGCCACGTCAATCGCAATCGCCAGATCACTATCGGAAACGCCGATCAGCATATCCTTCCGCAGATCTGCAAATACGCGTTCGATCTCAGCAAACAGATCGAGCCCTTTTTGCGTAAGATATACACGTGTCACCCGGCCATCGATCTCATCTGGACGGCGGTTCACGAGCGTGGCCGCGACAAGCTGATCAACGACACGGACGAGCGAAGCGCCGGTAACATCCAGTTCCCGCGCGAGATCGGTCTGGCGCGCATCGTCGCCAAGCCGTCCGAGTTGAACTAACGCCCAGCCGGATGCTGCGGATACGCCCATTCCGCTCAGCGCTCGATCCGCGGCCTGCCGCCACAATCGGGCAAGCGGAAGCAGCGTCCGCGAATAGTTCGACTCGAGCTGGAATCGTTTGGATGTCATTAGCATCCTAAGTAATAAAATCGGGGATTTACGCAATCCCTCATGATGGATGTGGATCGGTATTGTGCTAAACGACGGCCAGCCCATTCTCATGCGCTAACATCGCGGTAGCCTCAAGTCGTGAGGCGGGTTCCGCAGTGCCGTGCTTCATCGCTATTCTGCCGTTGGTACGTTGACCTTCGTCCAGCTTCCTACCACTGAGAAACATGACCAAGGGGAAGCTGATAGCGACGTTGACCCGCCACATCGACGCCCGGAGGGTCGATGAGTTCGAATGCGTGTTTTCGGTCCTGTTGGCCATTCTGGTTGCGCATTTGATCGGTGCCACGAATATTTCCTGGGCGGCCTTTGCCGGTTACATGGTGATGCGAGGCCATGTGGTCGACACACTTTCACGCGGCACGTTGCGGGTTGTAGGAACGGTCGGCGGCGGGTTGCTGGCGCTGCTGGTAACTCCGATGCTCGCCCCCCACTGGCCATTTGCGGCTCTGGCTTTGATGCTGGTCGGAACGGCCAGCCTTTATGCCGCAATCACCGCAAAACGCGCCTATGCGTGGCTATTCTTCGGGCTGACTTTCGCAATGGTACTGTTCGACAAAATCGAACACCCTCAAATCGCGCTCATCGAATTCGTCGAGACACGGATTTTGGAAACGGTCGCGGGGACACTGGCGTGCATGGTGGTCAGCCTTGCATCGGGCTTCACCTTGCGCCGTTATTGGCCAGCGAGCCGAACTGCCGCCCAGCAACAGCCCGGCTGGCATCCGAATGCTTTTCGTCATGCGGCACAAGGTGGCACGGCGCTGGCGACCCTCATCATCCTTTCGGCATGGCTGCACGTCCCAGCCCTTGCGCAGTCGGCCGTCACAATCATGGCAGTGATGCTGGTGCCTGTCGGGGGCATCGGACCAAGTGCCTTCCGGCCAGTGAACATACGGATATTGCAGCGTTTCGTTGGCTGTATCGCCGGCGCTGTGCTCGCAGCGTGTTTCCTGTTCACAGCTCAGGGGTCAGCGGCGGTGCTCGTTTTCGGAACAATTGTCGGCGTCGCTATCGGACGCCATCTGGAAAATGGCCATCACGCCTATCGCTATTTCGGTATGCAATTCACGTTGGCGATCCTCATTACCCTTGTGCCGGACAGTTATGCCAATGTGGCCATCGCACCCGCACTCGAACGCTTGTCCGGTATCCTGATCGGCATGGCCGTGCTCGAGCCAGTCCTGATCCTGTGGCATGTCTTTAGCCCATCACGCACGGCCATCGGTCCGCCACCCCCTTCCGAAGAACCAGGCGTAATCTGAAACTTCCGGTTATTCGATACCGCCCGCAACGCTCGCTCGAATAACACACTGGAGGTTCTGCTTCGGTCGCACGGTTTGCGCCATCCAGAGCGCGAATGTTCGCGATTTGGTCGTTGCGTCTCTATCTAGGAAAAAATGATCAAAACCCTCATCGCGGCCACGCGTGATCGAAATCGCTTAACCGAAATTTTGCAGATTGCTTCCACCTTTGGACTTAGCACTCTGTTTTCGGCAGCGATACGTCGTGCAACCGTGCGGATCGTGCGGGCGAGACTCTCGCCCGAGCGTGGGACACCCACGGTGCAAACGCTGGCCTGGGAACTCGCAAAAATTGGCGATGACGGCCCACGTCTGGTGCGGGCGGCAATGCGCCGCCTGGAGGCTGATCCCCCGGTCACGAACGGAGATTCCCGTGCGGCCATTATCTCAGCAGGCCGCTGGATTGCGGGTGCCATCCTGATTGGACTTGCAATGGTGGCGGCAGCGTTGGCGTTTTCTTAACCCGATTGAACCGGCTTAACTAAGATCGTGCAGCGCTCAATCTTTACTCTTCAGGTCAAAATTCGCGCCGCCCGAAGAAGTTATTCATTTTGGCCCGCCTTTGACCGGAGTGGACGAATAGCGGCAGGGGGTGGATTTCAGTCAGTCAGCTTTCAGGCGCAACCCTTGTCAAAACTGACGTTGCGTGTTCGGAATTAGCGTCACCAGCTTGTAATCGGGGCGCTCCGCCGGACTGAAAGTGTGCTGCTCGTAGGTGAGCGGGCCGTCCGTGGGGTGAAGGAAGGTTCGCGAACCTCCTTCGCGCGCCATGACGGACTGATCATCCCACTCGCGAGCGAAAAGATCGGATTCGTCTTTCATCTGATCGACAAACTCGCCCATGTTCCTATCGTTCAGCGCATGGCCATAATCGGCGCGAAATTCGGCAAGCAACCGGCGGGCGCTACCCTCCCAATCGGGAAGCAGATCGCGGACCGACAGGATGGTGAAAGTGTAGCGTAGCAGGTTTTTCTGCTGTCCTTCGCCCAACCAGCCGTCAAATAGATGTTCAGCAGCCTTGTTCCAGCAGCGGGCATTCCACAACCTGTCCAGTCCATAGGCTGGGTAAACCAATGCCTTGACCAGCGCCGCCACAGATTCCGGTGCCTCGGAAATTGGACCCGGTGGCGATGTGTCGGGATCGCGGCGCCCTGCCAGTTCGAAGAGATAAGCTCGTTCCGCCGGGGTCAATGCGAGAGCAGCAGCCAGTCTGGCCAGCGCCTCGGGTGACGCGCTGACATCACGTCCCTGCTCGATCCAAGCGCACCAGGTAACACCGATGCCGGCACGCACTGCAAGTTCCTCTCGCCTTAATCCGGGCGTCCGGCGTCTACGTGTCGGTAGGTCCGGAACGACACGCTCGCGGTGTGAGCGGACAAACTGTCCGAGTAGCCGACGCTGTTCCTCGCTCTTCATGGGATACATTATAACAGGATAAGATTGCATATTGTAATAGGCTGATGGAGGCGCTCTCTAAGAGTTAAGGAGGATGCCCATGACCCGTTTGCATAATGTTGTTGTTCAGGATCAGTTCGGTTCTCGCGCCGATGCTTATGTGCAAAGCGCCGTCCATGCTGGCGGCGACGATCTCGCTGCGCTGGAGACTGTGGCCCGCCGTGAAAATCCCGAGCGGGCGATAGACCTTGGAGCGGGAGGGGGGCATGTCGCCTATCGGCTTGCGTCCCATGCAGTCTCAGTGAAGGCCGTCGATCTTTCGGCCGAGATGATGATTGCCGTATCCGACGCCGCCCGCGAACGGGGCTTGTCAAACATCGAGACGTGCGTCGCGTCGGCCGAAAATCTTCCGTTCGATGACGCGTCGTTCAACTTCCTGGCCTGCCGCTTTTCCGCCCATCACTGGCACAATTTCGAGGCTGGGTTGCGACAGGCAAGGCGGGTATTGAAACCCGGTTCGACCGCCGTGTTCATCGACGTGGTGTCCCCAGGGTTTGCTGTGCTCGACACCCATCTGCAAGCCGTGGAGTTACTTCGCGATCCCTCTCATGTTCGCAATTATACAGGGTTCGAATGGGAGGCTGCACTGGCGCGTGCCGGTTTCCGCGTGCGGAACACACAAACGCGGCGGCTTCGCATGGACTATGCGACTTGGGTCGAGCGTATGCAAACACTCGAACCACATCGAGCGGCAATTCGATCACTTCAACAGAGCGCCTCGACCGAAACTACGACATATTACGAGATTGAATCGGACGGTTCCTTCACACTCGACACAATACAGATCGAGGCTGCTGCTTGCAGAGCAAGGTGGAGTTCCGCCGCTTGAGTTGGGACACGGATCGAAGGTTTTGTCTCGCGGTGTCCGGCTTTGTGGGCAAAAAAACGCGCCACGACCGGCTCTGTTTTGATCGAAAGCGGCTTTCCCGTTTCAGGCATTGCCGGCAACGAGTGAAGTCTGGATGGCAAGCCACTACACCAATGTAGCCATCAGGCAGCCACGGCGAAGATTTCATCGAAGAACGCCTGCATCTCCGTCCAGGACCGCGCGTCCGCCTTGGCATCGTAGCGCGCGAAGTTCGGGCGCCCGAGCCGATCGGCGGCTGGATTGGTAAAGCTGTGCACAACACCGCCATAAACGTTCATCTGCCAGTCGACGCCACCAGCGCGCATTTCCTCTTCGAAAGCCGTACGCTGTGCGGCGTCAATGCCCGGATCGTCGGCCCCAGTACAGACAAGCACTTTGCCCGTGATCGCCTTCGCATCGTCCGGCGAAACGGTCGCCAGCCCGCTATGGAAGCCGACCACGCCGGCGATTGCGCCCCCGCCACGCGCGAGTTCGAGGGCCATCGTGCCGCCGAAACAATAGCCGATCGCCGCCACCCGTGCAGGATCGACTTCCGGTCGGGCAAGGAGAGCGTCCAAGCCGCCCCGCGCGCGTGCACGGGTGCGTTTTGGATCCTCGCGCAGCGGATTTATCAATCCCATCACTGCGTCAAGTTCATTGTAAACCTTGCCGTTTCCGTGAAGATCGCACGCCAACGTGACATAGCCAAGTCCAGCGAGACGCTCGGCGCGCGACTTTGCATGATCGCCAAGGCCGAAGGCCTCCGGAAACACAAGCACGCCCGGGCGGCGTCCCTCGCGCGCAGCGTCAATATACAGATGGCTCTCCATCTGGAGAGCATCGGCGTCGTAGGTCAGGATTGTGGTGTGCATCTGCGGCTTGCCTCGAACCAGTTCTTGTTCGACGGAGGTTAGACCGCAAGGATGCAGCGAGCAACGGAGAGGATCGCGTCAGAATGTCCAAGGAAACATCGGTCGCGCCTCCGTCACTCCCCATGCCGCAATCGGTGCGGCTAATTTTTGGCGCACTCATGCTGGTGATGCTGCTGGCCTCACTCGACCAAACGATCGTGTCTACGGCGCTACCTACGATCGTGGGCGAGTTCGGTGGACTGGAGCATCTCTCGTGGATCGTCACCGCCTATATGCTGGCGACCACCATCGTCACGCCGCTCTATGGCAAGCTCGGGGACCTGTTCGGACGCAAGATCGTGCTGCAGGGTGCGATCCTGTTGTTCCTGGCTGGCTCGGCACTGTGCGGCCTCAGTCGCTCGATGGGCGAGCTGATTGCTTTTCGCGCAATTCAAGGATTAGGCGGCGGTGGATTGATGGTGACGACCATGGCAGCTATCGCCGACATCATCCCACCGCGTGACCGCGGCCGCTATCAGGGCTTTTTCGGGGGCGTGTTCGGAGTCTCGACCGTGCTCGGACCTTTGATCGGCGGCTTCTTCGTCGAGCATCTTAACTGGCGCTGGATATTCTACATCAATCTGCCGCTCGGACTCGTCGCTCTGAGTGTGATTGCCATTGCCTTCACGTCGCCGGCCGAGCGGCGGCGACCGGCGATCGACGTAGCCGGTGCAGCGCTGATGGCGGTCCTACTGACTGCGCTCGTCCTGTTCACCAGCCTCGGTGGCCATACTTATCCCTGGAACTCCCCCATGATCCTTGGGCTGGCGGCACTCGCTCTTGCGGCGCTGGTCGGCTTTATCATGGTCGAGCAGCGGGCATCTGAGCCGATCTTGCCATTGCCCCTCTTCACCAATCCAACCTTCCTCGTCGCGTGCGCAGTCGGGTTCATTGTCGGGCTGGCGATGTTCGGGTCGGTCACATACATGCCCATCTACCTGCAGGTGGTGAAGGGAGTCAGCCCCTCCACCGCCGGCCTTCAGTTGACGCCGATGATGGGTGGCGTGCTCGTCACTTCAATCGTCAGCGGACAAATCATCAGTCGGATTGGCCGCTACCGGCTGTTTCCGATCATTGGCACTGCGGTTATGACAATTGGTCTGGGCCTGCTCTCTACGCTGGGAACGACCAGCAGCTTATGGGCAGCCCCCGCTTACATGCTGGTGCTGGGCCTCGGTCTCGGTATGGTCATGCAAGTGCTGGTTATGGCCGTGCAGAACGCCGTCGACTACCGCAATCTGGGCGTCGCCACCTCGGGCACGACCCTGTTCCGTTCGACCGGGGGCTCGGTCGGTGTATCGCTGTTCGGCGCAATTTTCGCCGCGAACCTTGCGAGCGGCCTCGCCAGTCGGATGCCGGCCGGAGCCGTACTGCCCAACGCAAGCAACGCAGCGGGCATGGCGGCGCTGACACCCGCAGTCCGCAGCGTGTATTTAGAGGTGTTCACCGCCGCGCTCCAACCGGTGTTCCTCTCGGCGGCGGTGATTGCAGCATTTGCGTTCTTGCTTACCTGGTTTCTCAAGGAAGTTCCGTTGCAGGGCGGCGAACGATCGGAGACGATTGGGGAGAGCTTCGCGATGCCACACGACGCGACCTCGCTCGAGGAACTGGAGCAGATCGTCACGCGACTGGGTCTGCGCGAGCATCGCTGGGAGACCTATCGGCGTATCGCTGAACAAGCCAATGTCTCGCTTGCGCCCGATGAGATCTGGCTCTTGGCACAGCTCTGTCGGGATGCGGACAGATCGCCTAAAGATCTCGCGGATGGAGAGCTTGAGCCGATCGCCTCTCGTCTCATCGATCGAGGTCTTCTGACGTACGAAGGCGACGGCAAGATGGTGGTCTCAAAAGCAGGTCTCCAGACTTTCGAGCAGGTCGTCGCGGGTTATCGCGCGCGGCTCGCGGAAATCCTCAAACGCTGGTCACCGGAAGATCACGACGAAGTCAGGGCGATGCTCAACGGCCTGGCGCGCGAGTTGGTCGCCGAACTGCCGGCCAGCTCCCGGGCGGCAATTTCGTAACCCGATCCAACTGGCGATCGATCATGTCACATCAACACAGATAAGTTTGGCAAGAGATATCCGCTATACGCAACGTCAGGTTTGATGTCTGGTAAAGCGAAGTGCTCAGGCACATCGACATTTATTCAAGCAACCGGGCGGCTCGTGGCTGGTTCTTGATTTCGGTCGATAATCTCGGTGTGGGTACTTCCAGCATTCATGACGTCGCGAAACTGGATTATACCGCCTTTGACGCTGCCCGACGCTTTTCCGGCGATGGTTAATCCGATCAAAATCGCTATAGCGCAATCGATGGGCGGCTGTATGACGATCATCCAACAAGGTCGACGCGGTGCAGTCAGTGGCCCATTGCGACGTGCGCTGTCGAAGCGAGATTGCTTCGCAGGTTTCAGGTGCTATCGCGTTGTCCGTGACGACCAAATTTAAAACACTGCCTCTGGCCGCCACGGGCGCGATGCTCGTTCTTGCGAGCGCGGGATGCACTCAGCCGCGCGGCGTCGCCAGTTCCCCTTTCGCGACGACCGCTCTCAGGCAGGATGTGCCCGCAGCCCCGGAGTGGTGGCGAGAAGCGGGCGATCCGGTTCTCGCGACGCTCGTGCAACAAGGACTCGCTTTCAACCAAGAGATTACCTGCCGCGTCTCCGGGCTGCGGCGATACGATCTTCAAGTCGCACAGGAGGCAAAATGGATCGGGGCGAGGCTGGACCACCTGCTGGGCGCCGACCAGAAGGCGCCGGCAGAGGCCCGCGCCAATGCCCGCGAAGAGCGGGTCCAACGCGTAGTCGTGCGGCGCGCCCATCTGGCTCGGCAGATCGCGCTCGCCTATGTGGAGGTTCGACGCCTTCAGGAGGAAGTCACCCTGCGCAGCGGCTTGCGCTATCAGTACAAAGACAATGCTGAAGTTGCCCAGTTCCGTCGCGAGGCTGGACTGGTTTCGGCCATCGACGGCGCATTGGCGCGATCGCAAGACCAAGCAGCGGAAGGCGAATTGGGCTTCGCGCAAAGCCGCTTGAGCGACGCCATATCGCAACTGGCCGGCATGATTGGCGATACGCCCGAGGCTCTCGCTGGCAAGCTGGGGACGCCCGGCACGATCCTCACCTCACCTATCGACCTGCTGGCGACAACGGACCCCGGCAATCCGCGCCGCGTCGCGCTGGCCGATGACGTGGCGCGGGAAGCCCGTCTAGCGAAGGCCCTGGAGGACGCGCGCCGGACTGTCAGGGATGCGCGCGGAGCCTATCGACAGGGAGCCGGCGAATTTGCCACGCTCTACGTCGCGGAAGCCGCTGTCACGGCGGTGAACCTCGCGTTCGTCAATGCCAGGGCAAGCCGAGTGATGGCGACGCTGGACTTGTGGTCCGAACAAGACCCCGCGTGGGCTCGCAAGGGCCTCGCTCCGACGGTCGCCGCCGAGCCGCCCACCAAGGACGAAACGATCACGGTGACTGCCGACTGTGACTGATATTGTGAGCAAGCAAGACAGGCATTCTCCGCTCGACGCGCTGCTCGATGCCGCGCCACGCGGTGCCATGCGCCACTGGCTCAGTCTGCTGGTGCTGGCGCTGGCGGCCTTGGGGACACTGGCATTTTTCGTGCGTTTCGTCACCGGCGAGGATTCGCCATACTACTCCGCCCCAGTGGAAATGGGGAACCTCGTGCCCCGGGTGTCCGAACGTGGGCAGGTGCGCGGCTCGGGCGAAGTCACGGTCACGGCCGCCATCCGCGGGCGAGTCACATGGATTACTGGCAAGAGCGACGGCAAGGTCGAGAAGGGCGAAGTGCTGGCAATGCTCGATGCCAGTCAAGTCGCGAGCGCAGTTGCGATCGGGCGGTCGCGCCTGCTTGTGGCGCAGTCCTCGTTGGAGGCCGCGAAAATATCCACCCTGGATGCCAGCGCACGCCTCGCCCGCTTTGAGAGCGTGTGGAAGCGGTCGGGCGGTCGCGCGCCGTCGCTGAACGAAATCGAAGGCGCACGCGTGGAAGCCCGGCGAACCGAACTCGGCGTCGAAACCGCGCGGGCCGAGGTCAAAGCGGCAAAGCTCCAGCTCAAGGACCAACAGACGCAGCTGGCCAGCGCCGAAGTGCGCGCGCCGATCACGGGCACGCTGGTCATGCGCGAAGTTCAGGCGGGGCAAACGGTCACCGAGAACCAACCGCTGTTCACCATCGCCGCAGGACTCGCGCCGCTGACTATCGAAGTGCCGCTGACCCCCGGCCAGGCGCGCCGATCGAGGCGAGCGCTCTGGCACAGGTGCGCTTCGATACCATGCCCGACGCCCCGCAATCGGCCACGCTGACACCGCTGCAGGGCAACCCGCCGCGCCCGCTCTTCACCATAGAACGCCCCGACCCATGGGTCCGCCCCGGCATGGCCGCGACGGTGGAGGTCGACCTACCCGAGCGGCGCAACGTTCTGCTCGTGCCAGAAGCTGCGCTTGCGTTCGAGCCGGTCGATCGGCAGGAAGATCGGCGGGAAGCACGGCGCGAGCGGATATACGTGCTCGAACATGGCGACCCGCGGCGGATATACGTCACCGTAGGAGGAAGCGACGGCAAGCGCGTCGAAGTCTTCGCCAACGACCTCAAGCCCGGCGATCGGGCGATCATCGGTTGGCGAGACGCAAGGAGCGGTTCGGAACGGTCACACCACTGACAGGTTTACCGTGCAACAATAGGGCCTTTCGGGCGTATCGCATCAGGCCACCACGTCGACATTGCGGCGATACAAGAGGGAATCCGTTTTGTTAAACAACGCGCAGATAACGCGCCGTACGGCTGTCAGACTTTTCGCGGCGCTCGCGGCGGCAAGCGCCTTGCCCGGCGGAATCGCCACTGCCGCAGCCGGTCGACTGGGCGCGCCAACGCCGTTTTCCTGGGACTGGCTGGTTGCCCGCGCTCAGGCTCTTTCGCGCATACCCTTTGCGGAAACGCCAGATTCCCCGCGTGCCGCTGCCGATTACGACGCCGCCGTTCGGCTAACGTACGGTGACGCGCAGGCCATCGCTGGCAACGTTCGTCTGTTTCCGGCGACCAGGGGTACGGCACCCAAGCCGGTGCGCATCGCCGTGGTGGAAAGCGGCCAGGCGCGCGAGATCGTGGACACCGACGGCCTGTTCATCGGCAACCAGAACACCGACCCGGTCGGCTTTCGCGTCATGGACTCCTCGAACCATAGCGACTGGCTCGCCTTTCAGGGGGCGAGCTATTTCCGCACCTCGGGATCGCGCGATCAATACGGCCTGTCGGCCCGCGCCATCGCCATCGACACCGGCCTTGCCAAGGGTGAGGAGTTTCCAGGTTTTACCCACTTCTGGATCGAGCAGACCGGGGCCGATACGATCCGCGTTCATGCCCTTCTAGACGGCCCGAGCCTTGTCGGTGCCTATGCCTTCGACTGCCGCAAGGGCCAGAACGGCGTGACACAGGACGTCACCGCGACGCTGTTCCTGCGCAAGAACGTCGAGCAGTTGGGCCTCGCCGCTGCCTCCAGCATGTTCTGGTACGACCAGTCGACCCCGCCGGGCCGACGCGACTGGCGGCCCGAGATCCATGATTCCGACGGTCTCGCGATCTGGGCCGGCAATGGCGAGCGCATCTGGCGACCGCTCGAGAATCCACAGGTCGCCAAACTGCATTCGCTGCGTGCGTCATCTCCGAAAGGCTTCGGCCTGCTGCAGCGTGATCAGACCTTCGACCATTATCAGGACGATGGTGTGTTCTACGATCGCCGCCCCTCGCTCTGGGTCGAGCCCAAGGGCAACTGGGGCGCCGGCGCGGTGTGCCTCTACGAGATGCCGACGCAGAGTGAGACGATGGACAATATCGCAATGTTCTGGCGGGGCGACCGGCCGGCTCGCGCGGGGGAAAGACGCGACTTCGCCTATCGGCTAACTTGGACATCAAAAGACCCGACCGCCGACCTGGCCTCGCGCTGTGTCGATATCTACGACGGACCCGGCGGCATCCCCGGCGCTCCTCCCGCGGCCGGCGTGCGTAAATTCGTCTTCGATTTCGCGGGACCGGCGCTCACCGGGCTGGATCGCACCAGCGGCGTTGTCCCCGAAACCGACCTTCCCACAGGAGCGATTGTATCCGCCGCCGCTTACCCAATCGCGCATGCCGCCGCGCGTTGGCGCGTCATGATCGACGTGAGAAGCAAAGACGTAAGCCAGCCCCAGTTTCGCGTGTTTCTCAAGCGTGGGAACACCGCACTCAGCGAAACCGTGATCAAGGCGATCGAGACATGAGCATGACCGCTCTGCCAAGCCCGCCGATGCTGCCCGCCGAAGCGCCCCTCGTGATGCCGGTGCAGAACCTTTACGGCAACCCGCCCGGCGCACGCGAAGTTCTGACCAGCCCGCACGGAATGCTGGTCAAACGTTTGCTGTTGCTGGCGCTGACCGCAGTGATCGGCCTTGCCGCCTCCAGCACAGTGCGTATGGAGCTATCGCGTGACGGGCTCGATTGGGTCGAAGTCACGTTGCTGGTATTCTTCGTGCCTCTCTTTTGCTGGATCACCTTCGGCTTCGTTTCCTCCGCAATCGGCTTCCTCAAGCTCATTACCGGCGAGCATCCCGGCTTCACCGTCCTGCCCAGTCCTGCCTCCAGCCTGCGCCATCGCATCGCCGTTTTGATGCCTGTCTATAACGAGAGCGTCGAGGAGGTCTTCGCTCGTGCTCGCGCCATGACGAACTCCATCGCCGCGTCCGGTGGCGCACCTTGGATCGACTTCTTCATCCTGAGCGATTCCAACCCCTTCCACGGCAAACGCGAGGAAGCCGCCTGGCGCGAGCTCGCGGCCGAAGCACCGATCAAACTCTATTACCGCCGCCGCGAGAAGAACGTCGCGCGCAAGCCCGGTAACATCGCGGAATGGGTCCGCCGCTTTGGCGCGTCTTACGAGTGCATGCTAATCCTCGACGCCGATTCGATGATGAGCGGCGACGCCATCGTCGGCATGGCCTCGATCATGGAGGAGCGCCCCTCGATTGGCCTGCTACAGACGGTGCCGATGATCACCCACGCGCGCACCCTCTTCCAGCGCTGGATGCAGTTCTCGAGCGAGGCCTACGGTCCAATCGCCAGCGCTGGACTGCTATGGTGGTCGGGTTCGGAAGCAAACTTCTGGGGCCACAACGCGATCGTGCGCACGCGCGCCTTCGCCGAATCCTGCGGCCTGCCCGAACTTCCCGGCAAGGCGCCGTTCGGGGGCCATGTCCTGAGCCACGACATGCTCGAATCGGCACTGCTGCGGCGACGCGGGTGGGCTGTGCACATGGTGATGATCGGCGGCAGCTACGAGGAGTTCCCACCCACCATCGTCGATATGGCGATCCGCGACCGGCGCTGGATGCAGGGCAATTTGCAGCACCTGCAACTGCTCGGATCATTCGGCCTGCACTGGGCCAGTCGCCTCCACCTGCTGATCGGCGCATCGGCCTACCTCACCTCGCCGGGCTGGCTGCTCCTGATCCTGACGATGATCGGCCAGATGGCAACACGCGGCACTGGCAGTTTCGTTACGTTGGCGCCGCCCAGCGTACTGGCGCTGACGGTGCTGCTGCTGTTCGGCCCCAAGCTGATGGGAACGATATGGATGCTGGCCGACCGCGACCGGCGGCGCAGCTTTGGCGGCGCGGGGGCGATCCTGCGCACGGTGCCGGTTGAGATTGTGCTCGGCATGCTGCTCGCGCCCATTACGATGGTCACGCAGACCAAGGCGCTGCTCGGCCTGCTACTTGGCATATCGGCGAGCTGGAACACCCAGGTCCGCGGCGCGCGGCGCATCACCGTGCGTGAGGTGTTGCCGGACTTGCGCGAACATTTGTTGCTGGGCACCGCGCTCGCCGCGACCGCCTTTTTCGACACGACGACCGCGCTGTGGCTTTCGCCGATCATCGTCGGTCTGCTTATTTCGCCCTGGCTGATCAGTCTGACCTCGAGCGAGGCATTGGGCAGCCGGGCGGCGGCCGCGCGCTTCTTCCGCGTGCCAGAGCCGGGCATTACCGAAGCCCCGCGCGTGCCAAGCCCTGAGCCGCAAGTGCCCCTAATGGATCGGAACTTGTTCGGCGAACTTTAATGCTCGGCGTTACTTCTGTCCCTTATTATCCGCCTCAGCATATAAGGTAAATTCTGCATGCAACCCATCTGCGGACGATTGACCCACCCAAACGTCAAACACGCCGGGTTCTGCAATGACCTGGTTGCGATAGCCCACAAACTGTAAGTCGAATCGGGAAAGCGAAAATCGCACAAAAATGCTTTCGCCGCCGCTCAAGGTCACACGCTTTATGCCCTTTAATTCACGGATTGGGCGCGTGCGGCTGGCAACGCGGTCGCGGATATAAAGCTGGACGACCTCCGAGGCACGTCGGGTACTCCGATTGGTCAGCCGTGCCCGGACTTCGATTGAATCGTTCCATCGCAAAGCGGTGTCGCTCAGATGCAGGTTATCCAGAACGAAATCGGCATACGTCAGGCCGTGACCGAAGGGAAAACGCGCACTGTTGTCGGTCGTGCTGTAACGCGCCTTATATTCGGTCACATTGGATACCACCGGTCGACCCGTCGATTTCCGGTTATAGAAAAAAGGCTCCTGCCCGGACTCCCAGGGAAAGCTGACGGGTAGCTTGGCCGACGGATCGACTTTCCCAAACAAGACATCGGCTATGCCGTTCCCCGCTTCGCTACCGAGAAACCATGTTGCCAGAATTGCCTGCGCATTAGCGACTGCGCCATTCAGGGCGAGCGCACGGCCATGACAGAGTATAATTATGACTGGCTTCCCTGTCGCCGCGACCGCTTCGGCCAAGGCCTGCTGGGCGGCAGGGATTTCTATCACCGTATGACTCTGCGCCTCGCCCGACATCATTTGCGATTCACCGATGGCGAGTATGACGATATCGGCAGCCTTTGCTGCGGCGACGGCCTTTGCCAGTCCGCCGCTGATCTCCGCCTCGACATGGCATCCCGGCGTCACCGTCAGGCTATCGGGATTTTGCAGTGCCGCGCGCAACCCATTGGCAATATCGATCCCGCTCCCCTGATCCGCGTAAAACGCCCACGGCCCAAACAGATTATCGCGATCTTCGGAGAACGGACCGATCAGCGCGATCCGCTGATTGGAGATCGGTGATAAAGGTAATATGCCAGCATTACTCAAAAGGACGATAGATCGTCCCGCAGCCTCTCTCGCAAGGTCGCGTTTCTCCGATGTCGCTATTCTCGTTTTCTGGATAGCCGGGTCGAGCGACCGATAAGGGTTGTCGAACAGGCCGATCATGGTTTTCACATAAAGAATGCGGCGCACCGCGACGTCCACAACCTGCATCGGGACAGCACCCGATTTCACGAGTTCGGGTAAATGATCGATGTAAAGGCCACTTTGCATGCTCATGTCGACGCCCGCCTGCACGGCGAGGCGAGCCGCATCACGCGCATCATGGGCAAAGCCGCCGGCTATCAGTTCCTCATCGGCGGTATAATCGGAAAATACGAAACCGCGGAAATGCATCTCGCCGCGTAAGATGTCGGTCAACAGCTCGCGATCGCCGGTCGCGGGAACGCCGTTGATTTCATTGAACGCCGCCATCGTCATGACCGCCCCTGCGGCAAAGGCTGCTCCGAAGGGCGGCAAGTGGACTTCGCGCAATGTCTCGTCGGAGATATCCACGCTGCCATATTCCAGACCGGCCGACACCGCTCCATACGCCGCGAAATGCTTCGCGCAGGCAAGGAGGCTGTCGGCACGGCGCAGGTTTCGGCCCTGAAACCCGCGCACGCGCGCTGCAGCGAACAATCGACCGAGATACACATCCTCCCCTGCCCCTTCCACCACGCGGCCCCAGCGCTGGTCACGCGCGATATCCACCATCGGCGCAAAGGTAAGGTGAAGCCCTGCCGCCGTTGCCTCCTCAGCGGCCGCTCGCGCTGTTCTTTCCGCAAGCTCGGGATCAAAGCTGGATGCCTCTCCCAGCGGTACAGGAAATACCGTTTTCAAGCCGTGGATTACATCCCCCGCGAAAAGCAGCGGGATGCCAAGTCGGCTCTCTTTTACAGCAATATCCTGCGCCCTTCGCGCGCCGGCCACACCATAGCCATTGAACAGGCACCCGACCCGACCACGCTTTACTTCAGCGGCAAGCCGTCCTTCGTCTCGAATGCCGGCCTGAGGATTGGGCGGATTAAAGGGGCGAAATGAATCGGCGAGGCAAGTCATTTGACCCGCTTTCTCTTCAACCGTCATACGCGCGATAAGGTCGTTAACCCGTTCCACATCCGTCGCAGCCATTGCCTTGCTTCGGAAACCAAGAGTCATGGCGCCCGCGGTGGCCGTTAATATGATCTCGCGTCGATTCAATTTCATAGGTTGCATGACTATCAGTGGAGTGATGAACGCACCGTATCGGAAATGGACTACCCGAGTCCAAACCGCGCCGTAGCGGCGCTTGGGCGGCCTCATAGCGCGCTTAATGATGTCCGGATCAAAGGCATGATCACCCGGACGCTCGAAAACCTCCCGCCCGGTACGACCCATTTGAATTCGCGCAACGTGGACGGGCGAGCGGCCTGTTGGTCTCGACAGTGCAGCAGATCATGGTCAATCAAGGAGAACGCTTCTTTACGCTCCTAACGCAACGATAAATTAAAAGGGGAGATCACCGCAGCCGGGACGCTTCGCTCGATTGAACGGATCGATTACTATTTTCGTCTGAGTAAAATGATAATCGTGGTTATTTAGGTTATTAGTGAAAATCCCGCGATTTCGGCAAAATCCGGGCATCGCGCGGGTGCGAACCACGAGGGACCGCATGGCGTGGATGCTGAGGGTGCAGGAACTCGTCGGCCTGCGACAATAGCGAAATCGGATCATGCGCCTCGGATAGCTGCTTCAGTTCGTCAGTCCGGTCATAAACCCGGCTGGCCATCAAATGGACGACACCTTCGGAGCTACGCTGAAGCTCCCCCTCGACCATCATCAGCCGCGCAGCCATCACTTCACGCCGCTGAAGTTCGAAAAGCCGCGCCCAAATTACAATGTTCGTCACTCCGGTCTCATCCTCGATCGTGACGAAAATCGCATTGCCTTTGCCCGGACGCTGGCGAACCAGAACCACGCCCGCCGTCTTCACTCGTGCGCCGTTTTTCGTCGCTGATGTCGCGGCACAAGTCAGGATGTTTTCCGCTGCGAAAGTCTCACGCAAAAACGCCATCGGATGCCCCTTCAGCGACAAACGAGCCGTCTGATAGTCGGCGGCAACATGCTCGCTCATCGGCATGACAGGCAGGTTTGCCTCGGGCTCGGCGGCAAGCTCACGAGCATCAGCCGCAGCAAACAGTGGCAGCGTATCGCTGTGCGTGCGGCGCACCTCCCAAAGCCCCTCGCGCCGATCCAGTGCCAGCGATCGAAGCGCGTCGGCATCGGCCAACAGCTGCAATGCACGCCCCGGAATCATGGTATCGCGCGCCAGTCCTTCTATACTGACAAATGGCCGGGTATCGACAATGCGCTCCGCCCACTCCCCTCGAAAGCCCTCGATCTGACGGAACCCCAAGCGGACCGCGCCACTCTCCAGTTCAGTGTCCCAAATACTGAAATTTACATCGACCGGCAAAACCTCGACCCCATGTTCCTGCGCGTCGCGAACGATCTGAGCAGGCGCGTAAAATCCCATCGGCTGCGAATTGAGCAGCGCCGCGCAGAATACGTTAGGAAAATGGCATTTGATCCATGACGAAACATAGACCAGCCGCGCGAACGACAAAGCGTGGCTTTCGGGGAAGCCATAGCTGCCAAACCCCTTGATCTGTTCGAAACAGCGTCGCGCAAACTCCTCCTCATAGCCGCGCCGCATCATGCCACCGACCATCTTCTCCTCGAACTGCGGCATCGTGCCGACATTACGGAACGTCGCCATTGCACGCCGCAATTTGTTTGCTTCCGCTGGTGTGAATTCCGCCGCAACGATAGCCAGTTTCATCGCCTGTTCCTGAAACAGCGGCACGCCGAGCGTCTTGGCCAAGATTTCGTGCAGTTCGTTCTGCGGATGAGGTTTGGCAGGCGACGGAAAACTCCATTCCTCGATCCCCTGTCGCCGCCGCAGATATGGATGCACCATATTGCCCTGAATCGGCCCCGGTCGGACGATGGCGACCTGAATAACCAGATCGTAGAGTTCCTTGGGACGCAGGCGCGGCAGCATATTCATCTGTGCACGGCTCTCGACCTGAAACACGCCGACACTGTCACCCTTGCACAGCATCTTATAAACTTCCGGATCGTCGGCAGGGAGGTCCACTTCCAGATTATGATCGCCCAGCCCATTGGCGCGCATCATGTCGAACGCCTTGTGGATGCAGGTCAGCATCCCGAGCGCCAATATATCGACCTTCATCAGACACAGCGCGTCGATATCGTCCTTGTCCCATTCGATGAAAGTGCGGTCGATCATCGCGGCATTATGGATCGGCACCGTTTCATCCAGACGGTCTTCGGTCAGTACGAAACCGCCGACATGCTGCGACAAATGGCGCGGAAAATTCATCAGTTGCCGGACCAGCCCGTTCAGCCTTGTGATTTCAACATTGTTGGTCTCAAATCCAGCTTCGCGGAGCCGTTTTTCGTCCATCGACGTCGTATAGCTGCCCCATACGGTCGAGGTCAGACGATTGGTGATATCCTCGGTTAGCCCAAGCACTTTGCCCACTTCCCGAACCGCACTGCGCGGACGGTAATGGGCTACAGTTGCGGCAATCCCCGCACGGTGTCGGCCATAGCGATCATAGACATATTGCATCACTTCTTCACGACGTTCGTGTTCGAAATCAACGTCGATATCGGGCGGTTCCTTGCGCTCCTCCGACACAAATCGGGAAAACAAGAGACTGTGCTCCATCGGGTCAACCGAAGTGATGTCGAGCATGAAGCACACCACCGAATTGGCTGCCGATCCGCGACCCTGACAATATATTCCCTTGCGGCGCGCAAAGGCGACAACGTCATGGACGGTCAGGAAATAATAGGCGTAATTCTGCTTACGGATCAGTTTGAATTCTTCCCTGAGCAAGCCGCGCAATTTTTCGGGAAGACGCTCTCTTTTATAGCGGTCGCGCGCCGCTCGCATCGTGAGGCGGACCAGCCAGCCATTGGGCGTTTTGCCCAGTGGAACCGGTTCGTGCGGATATTCGTATTTCAGGTCTTCGAGAGTGAAGTCGATGCGTGACAGCAATCGTGTCGTTTCCACAATCGCCTGCGGATATTTGCGGAAAAGACGTTTCATTTCGGCAGGCGATTTCAGATGGCGCTCTGCATTGGGTTCAAGCTTGTAACCGGCATTCGTAATGGTGGTGCCGTTGAGGATACAGGTCAGGATGTCGTGGAGTGGTCGCTGTTTGGGCGTCGCATAGAGAGCCTCGTTGGTGGCGATCATGCAAACACCCGCAATTCGTGCAATACGATTTAACCGGGCAAGTTGGCGGGCATCATCTCCACGATAAGCGGCGGTTGCTCCCAGCCAAACACGGTCGGGAGCATGGCCTGCAAGGCGAGAGAGCGTGGAACCAAGCCCGTGAGGAAGCGGCGGGAGAACCAGCCTAAGCAGAGGGGCGGGTTTGGCATCCAGCCCTGAATCATACTCGGGGGGCTTGGCTTTCGCCTTGTCTTCCGTCGCGGTGCAGACCGGCATGACAATCAGCAACAGATCCTCGAGATAGTTCAGCAGATCGTCGAACCGAAGGATACAACCGCCCTTTTCCGCCCGCAGATTGCCCGTTGTCAGAAGCCGCGTCAGGCGACCCCAGCCTTTGCGGGTCATGGGATAGGCAATGATGTCGGGTGTCCCGTCAGCAAAGACGAGGCGCGCACCGACGATCAGTTTGAAGTCAAAATCGGGGAGAGCTTCTTCGGTTCGCTTTTCGCGCGCATTCTTGAGGGCAACGTAAGCGCGGACTACCCCTGCCACGCTATTGCGGTCGGCAATGCCGATACCCGGATAACCCAACTCTATCGCCGTACCGACCATATCCTTCGCGTGCGAGGCACCGCGAAGAAACGAATAGTTGGTCGCGGCGATGAGTTCAGCAAAATCGGTCACGCAAATATGCCGTGCAGGAACCAGCCGGGATCAACCTTTTCGCTGCCGCCTTGCAGACCGTGGCGGAACACCCAGAACCGTCGGCCGCGCATATCCTCGACCCGGTAATAATCGCGAGTCAAGCCGCCACCGCCAAGATCATGGCCGCCGCGCCGCCGCCACCATTCGGCAGCGATGCGTTCTGGGCCTTCGTAGCGGGTGATATCATGGCTGGTGCGTCTCCACCGAAATCGGCGCGGCGGCCCATCTGGAAGTCCCGCCATGACCTCTATCCGGTGCGGCGGGTCGAACAAATGGATGGGACGCAACGGCGGCTCGCCTTCCTCTGAACGGACCCATCCGCTAACCGGGGCAACCTCGACAATCGGCAATTCGAACGCGGCTTGCTCCGGAATATGGGTGTCGGCCGCCGCAAATTTACGAATACGCGTTTTGCCCAGTCGCGTACCGAGCCGGTCGATCAGCAGCCCAAGTTCAATGTCAGTAAGCGCACCGCCTTCCAGTCGTAACTGCTCGGGCGCAAGCGGTTCGGTGACCCTAACGGCAAGACGGATCAGGTCATAACCAAAGCCCGGATCGAGGGGGTCGGACAACGCATCGATCCGTTCGCGGAACAGCCGGTCAAGAATTGCGGGGTCGCGGACCGGCCCTGCGGTTTCGACTTTCAGCCGCGCGACATGCCCGTCGCTGCGAAACAATGCCGCCTCGAAACAGCGACCGCCAACACTCTGTTCGATGAGAGCACCGGCGACCTGATGAGCAAGGTTTTCGAGTGTGGAAAGCATATCCTCAGTGCGGGCAATAGGTTCCGCAAACCGCACCTCCACCACAACGGGAGATGGCACGCGACGGGGAATGATGTGGACATCCTGTTCGCCGAGCAACCGGGCGAGCAGATGGGGCAACGGCGTCCCGAACCGCGCAGCCAGCGGAGCGCGGGGACGGTCGGCGAGATCGCCGATGGTTTTCAACCCGGCGCGGCGCAGGGCGGTGTGGATTTCCGGGTCAACTCGAAGTGCTGCGACTGGCAAATGGAGTATCCCGTTCATACCGTATTGGGCGAGCGCAATTGCGGCATCGGGCGTTACTGCGCAGGCCAGATTTGCTGTAAACCCCTGACGGATAATACGTTTCTTCAGATCTTCGACGATGTCGCCCTCCAGAGCACATCCGGTAATGTCGATAATAAGGGCTTGTGGCGGGTCGATGGCGACGCTGGGGCTATAGCGATCGCAAGCATCTGCCAGCCAGTCGAGCCATAAGGCATCTTCGGCGGGTGCCGCATCCGATACGACCAGCTCGGGAACGCGCGCGCGGGAGTCTGCGAGGGTCAGGCCGGGTACCAAACCAAGACGCAGTGCGGCGACATCGACTGCCGTCAGGCGCATCGCCCCGCGGATTTTCTCGACGAGGGCAAACGGTGTGCCTTCAGGCGGCGCAAGACCCGCCATCCGTATCCGTTCCGAGGGCAGGAATGGCAGATAGATCGCCAGATAGCGCCGTTTGATTGAAGAATGGGGCGGCTTCAAAACTGTTTTGGTCACGATTCCACTCCAGACGGGCGGTAAAACTGGGCAATCCACCGCGATGGCGGAGCATTTCGATGTCAAAAGCTGGCACGCCCGGAGCGTAAGCGTCGAATTCGCCGTCCAACGCCTCTTCGTCCGGCAAAAGAGTCGAAGGCGCGCAGCCGATCCGCCAGCGGGTCAGCGCGGCGCTGGGGTGCGGTTCCGCCCCTGCCCGCAGCAATAATGTCATGACACCCGACCGCGCGGCGGCCATCGACAGGCGACGCGATGCGGTGAGGTCAAACTCGGACGCCTTTCCCCACGGTTCGATAAACACAGCCCCGACACCCGAGCATTTAACGATGTCCGCGCTTGCTCGCAGCAGCGACAGCGTGTCGGGGGCATGGACGATAGTGAACCGATCGGGGTCCGCGCCGAGTTCGACCAGTCCCTGCGCATAAAGCCGCCCGTTATTGCGATCCCCCGGTCCTCGCGCACCCAGATCACCGGCTTTGAGCCAAGCTGCGCACGGACGGCGAGCAACACAGCAAAGCCCGCAAGCGCGCTGACATCCGCAGGCCCGGCGGCAAAGAATTCGTGCAGCGCGGCGCGGGCCAGGCCCCCACCAAGTCGCGCATCCACATCCGCCACTCCCAGGGCAACCGGGGGTGCAGCAAAGCCGGCGCACGAGAGATCGGTCTGCTGGACGAGAGCAAAAGGGCTTCGCAACGCGGCGACTGAAGGGCTGGGACGACTCATAAGTTCTTGGTTTGTTCTATACTCCTTTTATACCGGAGAGAGTCAACGCTCCGACAACACGCCTGCAAGCGCACCATTTAACACCAAAGCCCGCGCATGAAGATCAATCGAACCCAACAACTCATGCGCGACCCTAATTAAATCATATCCCCAAATCAGCCAGGGTCGCGCAACGTCGATGGCCGTCATCGTCTGTGATAGAGGAACAATTATCCGAAGACCCTGCTGAAGACAAAGAACAGCGTGCCGGACAGCAGGATCGAAACCGGCAACGTCAGCACCCATGCGGTCAGCATATTGCGCAGCGTCCCCCATTGCAGGCCGGAACCATTCGCCGTCATCGTTCCCGCAACACCTGACGACAGGACGTGGGTGGTCGATACCGGCAGGCCGAAACCGTCCGCTGCGCCGATCATTGCCGCAGCCACGATTTCTGCCGAGGCACCCTGTGCGTAGGTCAGGTGTGTTTTGCCAATCTTTTCACCGACTGTAATCACGATCCGCTTCCAGCCAACCATTGTGCCGAGACCTAATGCGATGGCGACGGTAACCTTCACCCAGTTTGGAATGAACTTCGTCGAAGCATCAAGCGATTTGCGGAAATCCTTGAGCGAAGCCGCCTGTGCATCGGAGAAGGGCACCGTCCTCGATTTATCGAGGACGCGCAATGCTTCGGACGCCAGGTACATATCGTTACGCACGTTGGCCGTCGAACCCGCTGGAACGGCTGCCAGATTGCCGTAACGCTGGACCTGATCGCCAATCGAGGCGGAAAGAGCGGCGATCGCGGGCAGCGTTGTCGGGGTCAAAGTATGCGACTGGACATAGGCGGTAACGGCACCGCGCGCATCGGCAGGTGCGGCAACGCCATGCCCGCTGGCGATGAGTGCCGCATCGGCCTGATGAGCAATGGCGATAAAATGCGCCACTTCGGTCTGCGGCATCGCGCGGTTGAGTGCATAAGCCGTCGGCACCGTGCCAATCAGGATGAGCATGATGAGGCCCATACCCTTTTGACCGTCGTTCGAACCATGGAAGAACGAAACGAGCGTGCAGGTCAAAACCAGGAGGCCGCGGATCAACAGAGGCGGCGGTTTGTTACCGACCGGCTCCTTGTACAACGCAGGCGCTTTCACAAGGGTCTTGAGCACAACCATCAGGATGGCGGCACAGGCAAAACCCAACAACGGTGAGAGCAGGAGCGACGAACCGATGTCCTTGGCTTTGCCCCAGTCGACGCCCGATGTTCCGCTCGACAGACGCATGAGCTGATTGGCGAGGCCGACACCGATGATCGACCCGATCAACGTGTGCGAGGATGAGGACGGCAAACCCAGCCACCAGGTTCCGAGGTTCCAGATGATCGCCGCAATCAACAATGCAAAGACCATCGCAAAGCCGGTGCCGCCGCTGACCTGCAGGATCAATTCGACCGGTAGAAGCGAGATGATACCGAACGCAACGGCACCCGACGACACCAATACGCCGAGAAAATTCCACAGCCCGGACCACAGGACGGCAACCGTCGGTGGCAGGGCGTTGGTGTAGATCACGGTTGCGACCGCGTTGGCCGTGTCATGAAATCCGTTCACGAATTCAAAGCCGAGCGCGATCAGCAATGCGAGCCCGAGCAGGAAATAGGCTCCGATTGCGACAGTGCCGGTGTGGCTTGCGGCGATGTCACTCGAAACACTGAACGCCGCAAACACGACACCGACGATCAAAAGGCCGACGAAGACAATTAGTCCCATCTTTCCCGAACCGTTGTCGAAATTCGGCCGCTTGGGCGATGCGCCTGCGTCGATGGCGATCAAAGTCAAATGGATTCCCCTGAAACGATTAATCTGCGCCTAACTTCTGCATGTGAAACTAAAGTGACAGCCACCCAGTTATTGGGGACGATTGTCACACGTACGTCACGGTTTCACTCCATTATCGGCATACAATAGTAGGATTTCTGGCATGGCGTTTACGTTCGATTACGATTCTGCCGCCCATATGGAGCGTATCAAGCAGGAACTAGCCGACAGTTTCGATGAAGAACTGGAGATGGAAATCGACGAGTCGCGGCTCGATAATCTGCTTGTCGACGTGCTAGATCATCCAGAGCGCGAACAAATTGAACGGCGGACTTACTTCAAGGAGCTTTTCCGACTCCAACATGAACTCGTGCGCTTGCAGGACTGGGTTCAGCATAAGGGGCTGAAAGTCGTTGTCGTGTTCGAAGGCCGCGATTCGGCAGGTAAAGGCGGTGCGATCAAGCGCATTACCCAGCGCTTGAACCCACGGGTTTGTCGGGTTGCCGCGCTACCTGCCCCCAACGAGCGCGAGCGGACGCAATGGTATTTCCAGCGTTATGCCGCGCACCTACCTGCAGCGGGTGAGATCGTCCTGTTCGACCGTAGCTGGTACAACCGTGCGGGTGTCGAACGCGTCATGGGGTTCTGCACCGAAACTGAGTGCGAGGAGTTTTTCCGGTCGGCACCCGAATTTGAACGGATGCTGGTTCGTTCTGGCGTCATCCTTATCAAATATTGGTTTTCGATCACCGACGAAGAACAGCAGTTCCGCTTCAACATGCGAATTCATGATCCGCTAAAACAGTGGAAACTGTCGCCGATGGATGTCGAGTCACGCAGCCGCTGGGAAGCTTACACACAAGCCAAGGAGGAAATGCTTGAACGGACGCATGTCCCTGAGGCACCTTGGTGGGTGGTCGAGGCCGTCGATAAGAAAAAGGCGCGCCTGAATTGCATTGCGCATCTGCTCGATCAAATTCCGTATGAGGATGTTCCAAAGTCTGCCGTGACATTGCCCGAGCGCGTTCGCCACGACGATTATATCCGGCACTCGGTTCCCGCCGAGATGCATGTACCGGATCGATTTTAAGCCCGGTACTCACTGGGGCTACAACAGACCGCTATACCTGTCATATTGTCGCCGGTCCTTTCGACAAGCGGCACCAGAACGGCCCGTGAAGCTTGCCATAGCGAAATCGCTTCATCCGTCATGCAGTGCTCCGCAACCATGGCAGGCTGGTGAACGTCAACGCCGCAACGCCGATTACGAAGAGAGCAGCCGTGAAACATCCAATAGCTGGGAGCAAAGGCGGCCAGTGGAGCCGGATCCGATGTCGCGATCATCTATCGGTCCAAACGATGCGCGCCTGACTGCTCGAGCCTATCGCTCTGCGTTCGACCGCGCCTTTGGCAATCGCAATAGCGCTGCCGCTTATTGCCGAAGGGACGCACAGAGATGCACATACAATGCCGCAAAATATGATGAGTTGCGGCGATAATCAATCTATTGCGCAGAAAAATGATTATATATATACGCAAAATTAGACGCCCCAAGAGGCGCGCACATACGGGGGGAATCGATGGTCAAAATGTCTCGCAAAATAACGGTACGCCGACTGGGATTGTGCGGCACCAGTCTGCTCATCCTTGCTGCGGTGCCGGCGGCCGCATGGGGCCAATCCACTGCGATGACGACGGACCTTCCAGAAACAAATGCCACGTCACAGGACGTTGCAAGCGGCGACATCATCGTGACGGCGCGCAAGCGCGAAGAAAAATTGCAGGATGTGCCCGTGTCGGTCACCGCCTTTTCAGGCGCGAGTCTCGATGCGCGTGGCTATCAGTCGGTCGTTGATATTCAGCAGAGTACGCCGAACCTCAATTTCACGCCGGGCACCGGGGGAACGTCCAGCCAGATATCAGCCTATATCCGGGGCGTCGGTGAATATGATTACATCATAACGTCGGATCCCGCGGTGGCGGTCTTCGTCGACGGCGTCTACCAGGCGCGCCCGTTCGGGGCGATGACTTCTCTGCTCGGGATCGACCGTATCGAAGTCCTGCGGGGGCCGCAGGGATCGCTATTCGGCAAGAACACGATCGGCGGGGCGATCAACATCGTGCTACAGAAGCCGACCGGGTCGGACCATGGCAAGGTTGACGTTCAGGCAGGCAGCTACGCGTCCCTTCAGGGCCGGGCGTCGTATGACGGCAGCCTGAGCCAGGATCTTTCCTACATCGTGTCGGTGCTGGGTCGGCGCGCCGACGGCTGGCAGCATCTCGACACGGGCGGCACGCTGGGAAATCAGAATCAGCTCGGAGGCCGGGCGGCGCTTCGCTGGCATCCCGGCGATTTTGATGCTGTCCTGAGTGTAGACGGCCTCCACCAGCGCCAGAACTCTGCGGCGCACAGCATGATTGCGTTCGAGCCGACCTTCTTCTCGGGGCTGTTCTCCACCTTCGTGACGCCCTGTTGCACCGTTCCAGCGAGCATCAAGCGGACCGGCACCTCGAATCTGCTCAATATTGATAATGCCGATGGCGTTGACGGCAGCCTGACGATGGATTTTTCGGCGCTCGGCGGTCATGTAAAGTCCATTTCGGCGATACGGAACAGTGTCGTGACGTTTGCACGGGATGGTGATGCATCAGCAGTCAATTTTGCTGGCGACCGGCAGCACATAAACAGCACGCAATATTCACAAGAATTTCAAGTATCTCACGAACTGTTCGGTGGGCGTGTCAAGACCCTGCTGGGCCTTTACGGATTCTATGAGCGCGCCCATCAGCAGACGCTGCTGGTCACAGCATATGGCCTCTATCCACAGCTGATCGCAGCCGGCTTCGATCCGGCGCTAGCTGCGGCGTTGGATTTCAACATCGATTTCGACCAGATTCAAACCACCAAGAACCTTGCCGCGTTCGGGAGCGCGACGGTCGAACTTTCCAATGCATTGTCGCTCGACATCGGCGGTCGATACACTTGGGAACACAAGGACTTCGATCAAACCGCGCGCCGCATTTTTGCTGATGTTCCTTTAATACCCGGTATTCCAGGGTATCATCTGCAAAACACTTGGCACAATTTCTCGCCCAAGGTCACACTCAACTACAAGATCGATTCCGATGTGCTTCTTTACGCCCTCGTTTCGCAAGGGTTCCGCAGCGGCGGATTCAATGGGCGCCCTACATCGGCCGAGGCCATTGGCGGGTTCGATCCCGAGAAACTGACGAGCTATGAAGCGGGCATCAAGTCCGACCTGTTCTCACGCAAGCTGCGGATCAACATCAGCGGGTTCTACAATCAGTACCGAGATATGCAGGTGGTCGTTCAGTTCCCCCTACCGACCGGGATTGTCGCACGCACGGAAAACGCAGGACGGGCACGGATTTGGGGTTTCGAATTCGAGAGCCGCCTGCGCGCGAACAACTGGCTTACGTTCGATGGCTCGGTCGGCTATCTCAATGCCCGCTATCAGCAATATTTCTCACACGACGCCGCCGGCAATGTTCTCGACTACAGCAATTTGAAGCTCAAGCACACGCCGCCATGGTCAGCCAGCCTCGGCGCCACGGCCACGGCACCATTGAGTCCGCACGTCGGCGCGTCATTACGCATCGACGGTGCATATCAGGACCGTCAATTCGTCGACGTGCAGAATACCTCGCTTCTGGAGGCGCGGCCCAATGTTATCTTGAATGCCAGTATCAATTTCAAGGTCGACAATGGAATGTCCTTCGGAGTGGAAGCCCAGAATCTGACGAACCGACAAGTTATCAAGGAGGGTTTTGACTCTCGTGGCTCGTTTGGTTTTGTCGAAGCCTATTACAATCCGCCCCGGCGTATTTTCGCCAATGTGCGATATGAGTTTTGAAGGCCTGGTCGATGTCAGGCATGCCAGCTTCGCGAAGAAGTTTCCTCATCCCGGGGAAGGCTCCGCGCTATTGAAAGCGACATCGCGCTGGAAGCGTTATTAAATCCCCCGTTACTTGCACTAGACGGCATCAAAGGGGTCAAATGGAGATGATGAGAGACGCCACCCACAACTGAAGGAAGCCAAAAGCTGGGAACGGATTATATGTCCTCGGCGACCGCAATCCCCTCATCAGAGTGTGGTGCACGAGCGTACCGGAGGGAACCGTAGCGAACGCACCAGCATTTTCGGGCGCTTAGATCGCCACCTTAAACTATGGATTGGCGAGCGGGAGATCGGGACTCACGAGAGCCAACGCTTCGGCCTTATCCAGGCTTGGGAGCTGTCCGATTAGGCGCCCGTCGCACTCGCGAACGGATGGACTTCCGTATGACTCCTTATTTCTAGTGCCGGCGCAAACCGATCTCGTATCGGTGCTGTCAGAGGTACAACAGGATTTAGAGGCTATAGAGCGCCTGCATTGACGGGGGGCACCTCTATGGCCGTTTACGAGAGAGGTGAACTGACGGGATTAGCTTACGTTGGGCGTACCGGATCGGCCGGTATAAAACAGATAATTATGACACGGAATGACACCGCTTGAGAGGGTAGCGTGGTGGACCAAATGAACCTGAACCGACCGGCAGGTTAAAGAGTTTTCATTTGGGAGAGACGATCGTGACAGCTGATTTATCGTATCTGTTGGCTCGTGTTGTCCGCCATCTTAATGCCGACCTTCTATGACCTAATGACTGAAAGTCCGACTGATGAAAAACGCGTCTGAGACTGGAAGACTGATTCATCAAAAGGAGGACAGACTTCTCAAAGAGTTGCGTGAAGCAAGGCGCGCGTTGAGAGCCACGTTCGGCACGGACAGGGAAACACGCCCCGCGCCTGCTTTGACCATGGGGCAGCGTATTGCCGACAAGGTCGCCTCCGCAATGGGATCGTGGCGATTTATCATCATTCAATCGTCAATACTGCTCTTTTGGATCATCCTAAACGTAACCGCCTATATCAAACAATGGGATCCTTACCCATTTATCCTGCTCAATCTCGCGCTTTCATTTCAAGCTGC
Source organism: Sphingomonas paeninsulae (assembly GCF_003660165.1). NCBI lineage: Bacteria > Pseudomonadati > Pseudomonadota > Alphaproteobacteria > Sphingomonadales > Sphingomonadaceae > Sphingomonas > Sphingomonas paeninsulae. The sequence goes on along the minus strand of NZ_CP032828.1, from coordinate 750,602 downwards.
CTATGCAGCGCCCTTCATCATGATGAGCCAGAACCGGCAGCAGGACATCGACCGGCTGGCAGCGGCAACCGACCACCAGATCAACGTCAAGGCCGAACTCGAAATCGAGTCCCTTCACCAGAAACTCGACGCACTGCGCGAAACTGAGGTTATCTATCTTACCAAGGCCGTGCAGGATTTGACTGACCTCCTGAATCGTTCTGGCATATGCAGCCCGCCCGCTGCAGCCGAGCCCCTAGCCTAGTTGCGGACTGACATTCAGCGACACATTCGCGCTGCAATTTCCGTGATATCGGTTGATGTGATGACGTGTGCCCGTATTGCCACCGTCGCTACTGGGCCGATGCGCGCCACCGCCGGAAGGATCGATGCCGCCTGCACCCATAATCCGTTCCCATCAAGCGCACTTCGTCGCGCTCGCCTTAGCTTAGCTTAGCTTAGCTTAGCTTAGCTTAGCTTAGCTTAGCTTAGCTTAGCTTAGCTTAGAGGCTGTCTCGAAACGGCGGTGTCACGAGGCTGGGCGATCGGGCTCCGGTATGATTCCAGAGGATTGCGACACCTGATCTAAAAGAACCGATGTGACCCCCGCCCGCCCGAGCGCCGCATGGCCGCACGAACCTGCGCTATGTAAGTGATCTTACAGATGCGGAGTGGCAACTGATCGAGCCGTATGGCCGCCGCCCCGACCCCGTGGCCGACGGCGTCGCTGGTCGATGCGCCAAATTGTCGAGGCGATTTCCTATGTGCTGCGGACTGGCTGCCCATGGCGGTTTCTGTCCGACAGCTTTCCGCCCTGGCGTGCAGTTTATCGATGGTTTTCGGAGTTGCGGGTATCGAACAACCCGTTCAAAATGTCATCGTACTTGTGGATAAAACAGGATTGGGATCATGTCATGCGCGCCTAAGCGAGAGTAGCCTATCACCCCAAAAGCGTATGATATCCGCATTTAATACTTTGCGCGAAGGCTCGCAAAGAAACTGCGGCCGGGCTCCGGAAAGCCATCGACCAGGCTGTAATTGTCGTCGAACAGGTTCTTCACGCCGACCCCGACTGTGACCTTGTCTAACACCGCCAGGTCAACGCGTAATCCACCGTTCATATAGGAACCGGTGCGATAATAGACGATCGGTGCCACGTCGGTGACGGTCCAGCGTTCCGACGCAATTTCCAAGCTCGGGATGATGTGCAGGCGGGACACCGGAGCGACATCGGCATATAAGAATGCCTTGTGCGTGGGCACGTCGATTGGGCGGAAGGCTGCGTTCGATGGGTCGTTTAGCTTGCGGTGCGTATAGGTGTAATTTCCACCGACGAGAATCGCCGAACTGATCTGCGCGGACAGCGAAAATTCAACCCCATAGTAGTTGCCATCACTAAGATTGCGGCTCTGAACGAGACTGACCTGCGGACAGGCACCGGTCGTTGGCGCCGCGACGCTGCCAGTGCAGCTATAGGCAAGCGTGGGGAAGGAAACGATCGCATCGTCGATGTGACTGTAGAAGACCGCCCCCTCAGCACGCACTGGACCAAAGACACGGCCGCCGCCAATCTCGTAGTTAGTCGCGCGTTCAGGACGCAGGTCGGGGTTTGGGATCGAGGTCCCGAACTTCTGGCTGAAACGTTCGAAAATCGTGGGAAAGCGCGCGCGTGACGAGATACTGACGTGCAGGCTGGTCGCATCATCGGCCTGCCAGACAAATTGTCCCTGCGCGCTCCATGCACTGCTGTTCTTCAGCGGGTACGAGTAAAGCGTGCTTGGCGTCGTGTTGGGGTTTGTGCCCAGCGGTGCGCCATATTCCTCGGCCTTGATCAGGTTGCGCCAGTCGTAGCCGACGCCCGCGGTGAAGGTCAGGTCGGGTGTTATCGTCAGGCGATTTTCGGCGGCGAGACTGTAGGTATCCTCAAGGTCGCGCTGGTTCGGCTCGGTCGTTCCGTTGGGAAGTGTCGTGGCCGAAAAGCTTTGCTGCGATTCATTGTGCTCGTCGCGGCGATACTGGGCGGCAAACGTGAAGCGATCAATTGCCGAGACGTCGAGTGCCAGCTCAGCAGAACCGCCGAACGCGTTGTCATGATAGGGACTGTTGAAGGCCTTTGGCGTCGCCTGGGTATTTTCGGCTGCCGTGCTGAACGAACTGAGTAGGTTGTAAAATGTGTTCCTGTAGATACGCGTCTTCAGCGTCGCGAAGTCGCCCAGCGCAGTCGTCGACAGGAAATAAATGCTGTCGAGATTCCACGCGGGCCAAGTCCAATAGCGTTGTGCGGCAATCGGATCGGTGATGTGAAGCGGCGCGAGTTTGGTGCCTTCCTGTCGGGTGTAGCTGATCGAATATTCGTCGGTAGTGTTAGGCGTGAAGCCGAGCTTGGCGTTCACGCGCCAGTCCTCGATGCGCGACAGATCGCGGTGGCCGCCATTTTCGATCGAGGTCGGTTTGAAGCCCTCGGCTACGTCCCAATGATCCTGGAAATTGCGGGCATAGCTGACCTGCGCATACCATTGATCATGCTTTGTACCGACCAGCCCGAATACATTGTAACCGGCATATTCGGCGTCATGACCAAGGTTCAACGTAGCGCGGACCTCGATCTCAAGGTCTTTGGTCGGCTTGCGCGTGACAAGATTGACCGCGCCGCCCATCCCGTCGGGACCGTTCAGAACCGACACATAGCCCTTGGCCACCTGGATCTCGGCAATGTCGGGAGTGAGAAAGCGCCCGTAATCGAGCCGGTTGTCGGCGGGCAGATAGACGCGAATGCCATCGACCGTCAGTGGCACCTGAAACCGATTGAATCCGCGCACGAAGATCAGCCGCTCATTGCGTGATCCACCGCTATTTCCAGAAGTGACACCGGGTATCAGGCTGGCAGCTTCGTCGAGGCTGGCCCGGTCGAAACTATAGATTGCCTCTTGCCCAAGTATGTTGCCACCGATTGCGATACCCTCGGGACGCGTTGCCGTGACGACAATCTGCCCCAAACCAAAAGCTGTGCCATCATCGGCACGCGCGGTCGCGCCCGCAGCGGGGGTGGCGTCCTCAGCAAAAGCCAGTGCGGGAGACAGTACAACGGCTGCGGTGGCGAGAAGGATCGTGCGCATATAACCCCTTATTTGCGATGCATTGTTTGCGTATCGCGCGGCCTATATGACGGAGATGATAGTCTGTATACCATCAGATATAGACCTACTAGTGGATGACCAATTCATGAAAACCCTCACACTCGCGTTTGTGATGTTGGCTGCGATACCGGCAGTGGCGCAGACCGTGCCAATGACCCCGCTTTGCCCCGCGGATGCGCAGCCAATCCCGACTGAATTGGCGAGCTGGCCAAACAAAAAACCACTCATCGCCGCAACGACATCGGCATCGCTTGGGGCGGCGCGAGCAATACCGGGGGTCGCCGTCAATCTCACGCTAGCCGATACACCTGCGGTAACATATCCCGTTCGCCCAGCACACCCGGGCGGATCTGTCAGTCACGGTGGCCTGATTGCCTTCACTATCGATCGCCCTGGGACCTACCGGGTTGCGATCGGATCGGGTGCCTGGCTTGATCTACTGAAAGGGTCGACGTCTCTAGAGTCGGTCGGTCATGGTCATGGCCCCAATTGTTCGGGCATTCGCAAGATGGTCGATTTCACGCTGCAGCCCGGCGACTATGTTTTGCAGATTGCCGGAAATGGCACGGCAAACCTTCCGCTGTTAATCACCAAGCTGCCCTGATCGGTCCTTTCTCCCGCCTCGCTCTGTTGGGGGCTGCGGCGCTGCTCATGGCAGCCACAGCACAATCGTGGCAGTGGGTTTTGCCAGCAGACGTCCGTCCGCCGTACGTCCCTTACGATAACCCGATGTCTGCAGAAAAAACCGAACTCGGTCGGCGGCTTTTCTACGACGCCGATTTGTCGATCGATGGCACGATGTCATGTGCGACATGCCACGAGCAGCATCGCGCCTTTGCCGACGGCAATGCAACGCACAGCGGGGTGCACGGCGACCCCGGTCGGCGCAATGTACCGGGACTCGCCAACGTCGCCTGGATGAAGGTGCTGACGTGGGGAAATCCGAAGATTCAATCGCTTGAACGACAGGCAGCGGTACCCATTACCGGCAAGAAGCCGGTCGAGATGGGCATGGCTGGACACGAGAATGAGATTGCTCGTCGTCTCGGCAAGGATAGCTGCTATCGCACGATGTTCGCGCGTGCTTTTCCGGGCGAGACAGCCATCGATTTTGCGCAGGTCGCCAAGGCGCTGGCCGCGTTCGAGCGGACGTTGGTGTCGCTCGATACGCCATATGATGCCTGGCGACGGGGCAATCGCGCCGTTTTGTCACCAGATGCTCAGCGGGGGGCCTCGCTCTTTGCGCACGACTGCAGCGCTTGTCATTCGGGTCTGCTGCTGAGTGATGGAAAATACCACAGGGTGGTCGCATCTTCGGCGTCGGATCCGGGTCTCGGCGAAATCACGGGGCGCCTCGCCGATGTCGGACGTTTCCGCACGCCAAGCCTCAGGAACGTCGCGCTAACCGGCCCTTATCTGCACGACGGCTCAGCAAAGACGGTGGTGGACGCCGTGCGTCGACATCCCCGGACGGCCACTTTATCCGCATCGAAAATGGACTCTTTATCCGCGTTCATGAACGCTCTGACGGATTACCGTCTTGTAAAGGATGAGCGTTTTTCTCTGCCAACCGAGGCCTGTGGTAAACGTCTATGACAATTACCCTACCTGGAAAGTATTGAAGTTCCATGCAACGAGCTTCGGCGGGTTCTTATGATCGTTTTCAAGAGCTCAGGACACGGCAATCTCCTTTCTGTCTGTCGCGACGAAATGCGCATTGTGAAGTTAATGTACGAAGTAGCAGGGCTTTAGACGGGGATTAGCGTTAGATCGGCATTCCCACGGAGGCCGCAAGATGAAGCGCGCAGGAAATGAGCGAGCTTTCACAATATGATACGTGGCCGTGGGCCATCGCAGTAAACTATAAGCTGAAAACGCGGATCATCGTCAGAGCCAATCATCCAATGAAAGAAAAAACCGAGAAAACAAAGCCGTTGAACTCGAATTCGGCGACCTCGCGCATTCCCATGCGAATATGCGCCCTTAATGACGCTTCGTTATCGCTTCGGATGAACAATATGCCTTCGCGACCCAGTTCGAGCGCACGCAGTTCCTCGAACATGACCTGCGCCAACCGCTTCCCACGCTCCTCTGCATCGACGCAGACGGGGCCGTAAACATAGGCGTCCGGCGCCCCCAGATATGCTTTGAACATCGACTGGACGATGGGGAGGTCGGCGTTCATCTCTCTCGTCGTCGTCATCAGAAAGCCGGTGATACGTTCCTCGCGCCGCGCAACGATTAACGGCATCTCATGCATCATCGCAGAAACGCGCGAACGCGATAGACTCGCCGACAGCGTTCCACCCCGGTCGATCTGATTGCTGGCCTGCAACGCAAGGATCCCATCAAGATCCGCATCCGTCGCCTTGCTCACGATTGGCTGAATTTGCGTTATGGCGTGGCTCATAGCATCCGTGGTTGCCCGTAATATCTGGGGAAAGCCATCAATATTGGGCGAACGGACTTGGCTCGCATGGCCGGAGAGCCGGAGCAAATGGCCCCGGCTCCCGTCACTTTTAAGTGTCGGATTGAGGATCAGCCGGCGCTTCAGCATCCGCTGCTGGGGCATCGCCTTGATCCATATATTCCTTCACCTTGGACACGCCTTCGAAGCCTGCGACAGCCGCAACCGATTTAGCCAGAAAGCCTGCATTTGGATCGACAGCTTCCAAAGCTTTATCGGCGGCAAATGCGCCGGCAGCTTCTTCGGCAATATCTAAAATACCCATTGGGAGTCTCCTTGCAGCATCAATGCCGCACATGAATAGTGATCCAACGATAGCGATGACGTGATGACAGCCCAATTACAGATTGTTTAGATTGCCTCTGGATGTTTGCCATGCAACCTCTTGTCCGATGAGTATCGTCGAGATCCTTGGCATGGCCGCCAGCGTCAGCCTGCTTTCCGGGTGGCGGCTCTATCTTTGCATCTTTGTGACTGGGCTAGCCCTGCGGTTCGGCATTTGGCCTCTCCCTGAACATTTGCACGCCCCGCAGGTGTTGGCGAACCCTGTAGTGCTCGGCGTTGCGGGGGGTGCCGCCCTGGCCGAATTCCTTGCCGATAAAGTGGTTTGGATCGACAGCATATGGGATGCTGTTCACACGATCATCCGTCCATTGGGCGGAGCGATGCTGGCGCTGGCGCTGATCGACCCCCGTGATCCCTCAACTCAGGTAATTGCTTTCATTCTAGGCGGCGGGGCGTCGCTTTTGACCCATACAGCAAAAGCTGGAACGCGCGCGATAGCCAACACCGTTCCTGAGCCGTTTAGCAACGTCGCCCTCTCTACCGGCGAAGATCTGACGAGCACCGGACTTCTTTGGTTTGCCTATAGCCATCCGGCCTCGGCAGCATTTGTTGCCGTTGCTCTTGCCGCAATGGCCGTAGTGGCAATTATCTGGCTCCGTCGTGTGCTGCGTCGACTAAGACGCGTTGCCACGACGTTACCAGCCGTAACGGAATGAAACGATAATCTGCCCCACCGAGTTTCCTAACTGTTGCGTGGCCTCTTCGTCGGAAAGATGTTCGTGGATCGACCTTAGTTCCGCCCCGTCATCAAACGGCTCAAGCAGTAGCATCACCAAGCCACGCGAAAGCCGATAGTTCCCTGAAAGCCTTCACGTTTGTTGTGGTCGAACGCTGTGGAATAGCCACCCGTGGCATTCAGGCTGACAGAGGAATTGAATTGTACGCCAAGGCCGCCGCCAAGTTCTACGGCGGTCGCCGCCCGCTGGGTGACCACGGCATCACTGCCCCCAAACAGAATGCTATCCTGCGCGTTGAAATCCCGCCACAGGTTCATTTTGAAATAGGGCTGAAGCAGCGTCGCGCCGATATGGGCGCTCGTCAGCAGGCGTCCGCCAATCCGGCCGGTGAAGGCGCTGGTCGTCGAAAAGTCGACGGTCGAGAAGGCGTCGTTAGTATTGTCCAGCATCATCCGCTGCCAGATGATTTGCGCTTGCGGTTCAAAGGTCAAGCCTGGGGCAAGGTTGATAGGATAGCCGCTTTCCAGCGATAAGGTGACGCTTTTACCATCGGTATCGATCCCAACGCCACGGCTCGACAACGAACTCCCGCCATACCAGCTACCCATGGCGACGGCGTCAATATACCATCCGCCCGGCCCGACATGTGTCCAATAACCGCCCACGCTGGTGCCATTGAGCTTAAGACGGCCGACGGTCAGATTGTTCCATCCAAGCGCGAAACCCCGGATGTCGCCGGTCATCCATGCGCGGCCGGCGAAGACGCCGAAATGATCCCCCTTGCCGCCATCCGAGGTCTTGCCGAAAAGATCGACTCCCAGTTGAAAACCGCCCTGCGTTCCGTCGAAAGCGGGACTGACGGTGCCTCCCCACTTCTGATCCAGTTTCTGCCCGAACACGCGCCCCCAAATCGCAGACACCACGCCGTTCCCTGACAGAGATGCTTGTTCACCCTGGCGCTCGTGGAAGGTGCCAAGTGAGGTCAGCGCCAGTTGGTGCGCAGCAAGCGGCACCACCGCATACGCAGGCGCTTCCGGTCGGTAGATCTGGATGACGGCGGCAACAGGAGCGGTCGCGCCGGGGGTTGGCGGTGCTGGCTGGATGATCGGTGTCGGCTCGACCGGGGTGGCGGATTGGGATTTTCCGTCGTCGGCGGTGTTGGTGCGAGAGGAACTGGCGTGGGCAACGGCAATGACGGAGATCCCGGCGCCGGCGTCGGGGTCGGGATTATCGCGGGCATTGGCGATGCGATGATTTCCGAACGCAAATACCAATTGTCCGCAGTACCGCTGGTTACTCCACCCCGGAACAGGACATATTCATGTGCGCCGACTGACAACGAACCCCCGTTGAGTGAAAAAGCGCTTGCCGTCGTCGTCGCACCGTTGGTTGCCTGCACCAGCATTATGCCGTTCTGGACGGTCGCGGCACCACCGCCGCCCACATTGGTAACACCGATGCCGGTGGTGCCCGATGCCGCACCACCTGAAATCACCAGTCGGTCGGACGGCGAGCTATCGTCGCCAAGTCGAGTGCGCAGCAGCAGCGCTCCATTCGAACCGACATAACTGCCCTGGATCGTCAGGCTGTTGGCGGTCGCCGATCCGCCATTGGTCAGATCAATAGTGCCAGCATTGGTCACAGTGATTGCAGGGCCGCCCGGATAGGGCGTGATCGACGGATTGGCACCATTACCAGCCAGCAAGCTGGTGCCAGTCGCGATCGAGACATTACCGGTCAGGTTGCTTTGCAAGCGGAACGTGCCGCTCTGGATATAGCTATCCGCAAAGGTGCCGCTGCCATTCCACGTCCAGTCCGTGCCCTGCATATAAAGCGTCTGGAAGCGGGCGAAGGTGTTGGTGATCGTTCCCGTCCCCTGAAGCTGGACCTGATTGGTGCCACCCCCGCCATCGGCGAGGCCGACGATCTGTGATCCGGTTTGCAGGATGAGAGTGACCTTACTGTTCGCGCTGTTGCCGCCGTTCAGCGCGGTGCCATTCGTTCCCTGGATAAGGCCGGCATTGGTAATCGTCGTGCTGCCGTTCAGAGTCCGCAGCGCAGCATCCTGATCGCTGATGATCTGGGCGCCTGCGAGATTGTCGATCGTCGCGGTGAAGCTGGCGCTCAGTGTGTTCGAGAATACGCCCTCGGAACCGGCACCTGTCGCATGAATGATGCCGCTGTTGATAAGATGATCGTTGTTTCCCTGCATATAGACCGCAGTGCTGCTGTTGCCGTTGGTGGTCAGGGTGCCGCTGTTGTTGACCGTGCCGCTCCCGCCCAGGATCGAGGCCGCGCGCGCGTTACTGCCGGTGGTCGCGACGGAGCCGGTGTTGACGAGCATGTTGTTCAACTGGCCGGTATTGGTCTGCCCCCAGGCGGCGGTCATTCCATAGGCGTTCGGCCCGGTGGTGGTGATCGCGCCGTTGTTGATGAGGATATTGCCGCTGCCATTAGCAGCCATACCGTCATTATAGGTGCCGGTTGTGCTGACGACGCCTTGCGCACCGTTGGTAATCTGGTTGTTGTTACCTGTACCGACCAGCGCTGCACCGCGATTACCCCCGGTGCCCCCGCCGCCTGCCAACGAGATCATGCCATTGTTGGTGATTACGCTGCTGCTGTCGACCGATATTGCTGTGGGGTTGGTAGTGCGCGAAATGGTGACGCTGGACGCTGCCCCGTTCGTAACGGTGACATTTGTACTGCCGGTGGCGGCAAGGACGTTGATGGTCGTCGGGTTGGGCGATGAAGTATTGCAGGTGACGGTCTGACCCGCGGTCGGCGTATAATTATCGCAGGATGCCCACGCCGGTTCGGCAATGAAGAACAGGCTACCTGTGAAAGCCGCCCCCGAAAGCAAAAGCTTCAAAGGTGACGAACCTGCTTCCGAAAAGGTTTCGACGGCTGCATCGAAATATACCTTCACTGCCCGCTCCCTTTAAACAGCGACTACGACATTGAACCCGGAATGCCGTCGTGGTCAAGTCTTTGGCAGAACTGCCTATTCTTCGCGGCCGTCTCTAAAGTGACCGACGTCGGAAAACCGTTCCTCAAAGTTCGATACCCGCCATTCTTTATAAAACTGTCTCAAATTGTAGATGAGGAACGCTAGGCGGCCGGTTCGCCCCCAGGCAGAGGAGAAAAGTCGCCGTATTTTCCACGAAAGAAAACAAGAGGTTGCTCGGCGCGAACGATGTCGAGTTCACGCACATGACCCAAAACGATAAAGTGGTCGCCGGCTTCGTGGACGGCCTCGAGCGTGCAATCGATCCATGCAACAACGTCTTGGAGGACCGGAGACCCGTTCGCAGAGAGCCCGTAATCAAGCCCGACGAACTTGTCGTCGCCCTTGGCCGAAAAGCGGCGGCAGAGATCCTGCTGATGGCTACCAAGCACATTGACGCAAAATTTGCCCGCACGCTCGATGCGCGGCCAGCTTGTCGAACTGCGATCCGGGAAAAGGCGACCAGCGGCGGGACGAGGGATACTGAAGTGAATGATCCAACCACAAGTGCCGCGCATTTCCCATCGGCTTCCACGGCTGTGACGACGCACACGCCCGTTGGATAATGTCCCAGCACACGCCGATAAGTTGCTCCGTCGATCGGTTCGGCTAGTTTTATCGTCCCGTCCACACTGGTTTCCTCTTCTCTTTCATGGCCATCTCGCCTTCCCGCTTGTCGGTACTCAGAGCATAGCGCTCGATTCCCTCGAACTGTGTGTCGAGTGCGACTTCGAGCGGATAGTCCAGTCGGCTTAACGCCGCAGCCTTGGCTGCCTGATTAGCGAGCGGCGATGCTGCATTAATTTTCGCGGCCCACCTGATCGCTGCTACAGGCAGATCGCTAAGAGGTACGACCTCATTAACGAGGCCAAACCGTTCCGCAGCTTCAGCTCTCATACGCTCGCCTGTCAGGATCATCGCCATCGCTATGTGGTGAGGAAGCTGACGGACGATGCGGTGCACGACCCCACATTCGCCGATGATCCCGACCTTTGTTTCAGGCAGTCCGAACTCTGTCGTATCGGCGGCGATAATGATGTCCGCGCACATCGCCATCTCAAACCCGCCGCCAACGCAGAAGCCCTGAACCGCGGCTATCAAAGGTTTCTTCAACGTAACAAGTGGCCCGCCGATGCCGGTCAGCCCGCCGCCAAAGGCCATTCGTCGCTGGCGATCACCGCCACCCGACACATCGGCCCCAATCGAAAAGGAGCGTTCACCTTCCGCCGACAGGATCGCGCACCAGATGTCAGGATCGTCATTGATCCGCTCCCAGGCTTCCGCAAGAAGATCGTCCATCGTGTCGGTAATGGCATTCAGATGATCGGGACGGTTGAGCCGAACCTGCGCCACCCTCCCCTCACACCAGAAATCGACCTCGGCCAACTCAGCCTACCGCCGCTGCTATTGGTGCCCATTCGAAATGGACATCGTCCACGGCCGCAATGATACCCGAGCGAAACACGGGGTTCGTTCCCGCTTTGACGTGAAATGCAGGAATGCGGGCCAGCCACTCCTGCAGCGTCACAATCGCTTCCATCCTGGCCAGATGGAGTCCGGCGCAACGATGTGGACCACCACCAAAAGTGGAATGGGTGACCTTGCTCCGTCGAATATCGAGGTCCATCGCATTGGTGTTTTCGCTCTCGTCGAGGTAGCGGGAGCCCCTTCGGCATTCACAGTCAACGTACCTCAGGCAAAGATCAAGGGCGGGAAGCGGATGGCGATTTCAAGCCTGCCGACTGGTTGCTGGTCGGATTTGCCGGTGCCTATACCGACGCCAAATACACGAAAAATTTGGTCGATCTTTCAGTGCAGACAGGAACACCGGGCTTCATCGTACCATTCGACTCTTATCCCGACGCACCGAAATGGTCGGGATCGGTATATGCCGACGTTACCCTTCCAGTGCCAACAGACTGGGGCAACGTCCATCTGCGCGGTGACACTTTCTCGCAGACATCGTCATTCTTTTCGAACAACAATTACTCAATCACACCGGGCACCCAGATTAAAGGCTACACCATGGTTTCACTCCGCCTAAGCTGGAATGAAATCATGGGCAGCAAAGTGTCTGCCGGTGTCTATGCGAAAAACTTGCTGAACCGCGGCTATTATCAGGCTGGCTATGTTGAAGGTGCATCGGGCGGTTTTAACACGGTCATCCCAGGTGAACCGCAGACCTTTGGCGCAGAGCTCTCGGTCAAGTTTTAAAACCAAATGCAGACTGGCCGGCGCTTTTCGAAAAGCGCCGGCCAAGTTGTGTTAATGCCAGCGATAGACGGTAAAAAATTGAGACAGACTCTCCGCAAGCACTTTTGAAGAACAGCGCATATTCCGAACGCGTGTCGCATGGATCGCGCGGGCGACCCGCTTTCCGGTGCGCACCACTGTACAGTTCGAAGTAACATGGGGCGGTTTTTCTTGACGAAAAGAGTTATTTTTGTGCCCGCCCTCCAGTTGATCGCCGAAGTAGGCAGCCAAACCAACGACACGCCGGTTCGACTGCCTCGCACTTTCTATTTGACGACGACCTCGACCCGTCGCGCTTCGGCATTTATTGCGCCGGTGTCGGTCGCATCAGACGGTTTGATCAACTCGATCGAACTGGCCGGAATGTCCGCAGAAACCAACGCGGTTTGAACAGCCTTTGCCCGGTTTTTAGACAACTCAGCATTGGCAGCAGCATTTCCGGTCTTGTCGTTGAATCCTGAAATCGCCAGCTTGCTACCGGCATTGTTACCAAGATAGGATTTGAGTGACGCCGCAGCCGCCCCAAAGGCCGGTACGACATCGGCCTTACCAGTATCAAAATATACGATCACAGCTGGCTTGCCATCACGAACCTCCGTAGCCACGCCAGCACCAGTCGGAATTGCGGCTGGAGAAGTGACTGCAGGCGTAGCTGAGAGGTCGGCCGCTGGCGTAGTGGCGGGAACGACAGGAGTATTGCTCGCCGCTGTCGCTCTCCGCATGTGCATGCCCAAATAGAGAAACAGAAGCAGAAGAGCTGCTGCCAGAACAAGCCAGGGCAGCCAGCGCATCAGGCCGGATTTTGCGACGGGCGCACCAATCCCCGACTCGCTGGCAAAGGCTCTGGCGGCCACCCCGCCTGTGTCCCTCGGGGACGAGGGCGATACACCGCCAGCGGAGGATGGATTTCCGCCAAAGCCTCCCGCGGCTGCCATCGCTCCTGCGGCAAGGCCCGCTTTACCGAGGGTTGCGATGCCCGGTCCTTCACTCTTTTCGACAACAGGTAACTCAGCACCTGCCGCCAAGGGTTTGCCAAACATCGCAAGTTTCCCGAATCGCTCGGCAAGCAGATAGTAAACCGTAACGCGATTCTTCGTCCGGTCTGCCTTCATCTGCTCTCCGACTGAAGCTATCGCACTATCGAGATCTGCATCGGAAGCGGTCAAACCGAGCTTCTTTTTCAGGAAACTTTCGCGGACACGCCCAGTTTCCGTTTTGTCGGTGAAAGAAACCAGAGAGGCGTCACGGCTCTGGAGTGCTATGCCGCAGTGTCGAACTATTCCGGCAATAATGCCTGGATCTGCGTCCGGAACATATTTCCTGACGTCAACGGACCAATCTTCTGCCATCGGTTTGTCCTCCGTTTCGTTCGATGAATTCAGCACCGAACAGGGTAAGCAGAGAGTAAACGTGAGGTATAAAAATATAAGTCCGTCGACCTCTGCGGACAAAGAGCATGCCATGAAGACATGCATCCGACCAGACTAACGTGATAAAGTCGTCTTCGCAGTAGGCAGCAGCCGCGCATGATGGATCTTCGCGGGAGGATTCATCCAATGTGAACGATGCACTTTTCTGTAACCAGCCGTGCACCGATCTGCCGTTGCCTGAATAGTGCAGCACAATCTCAACTTCGCGCAGCTGCCGACAATCTCCTCCGTCTTGTGCTTCTTACTCGACATTTCCGCGCTATTTCTAAGGCTGAGTGCATCAAGATTGGACAGTCGTCGGACGCGCTCACACCCATCCCTCCCATTTGTCGGCTCCATAATCCGACCAACGGTCGTCTGGCCCCGTAGCGTGGTCCGATGCACTACGCGGGTCACATGCACCCGATGACCCACGGCACTGTGCATCATCCGGTAATCGTCCCAAAGTACGATGTCGTTGTCTTCCCACGCATGCTCATAAATGAACTGCGGCTGGGTCACAGCGTCGATCAGGGTCTTTATCAGTGCTTCACTCGCCGCGTCATCCATTCCTATGATGCCCTGAATGTTGAGCGGGCAGATGTTCAGTATCTTGCGGCTCGTTTCCGGATGATTTCAGACAATTGGCCGAGCGATCGGCAGATAGTCGAGAAAGTCGGACTTAGCGTCGCCGATACGGATACCTCCTGGGTTATTGAAACGCATCCAACTAAGATCGGCGCAAAAGTCGAAGCGTGTCAATCGGCCTAGGATATCGACCCCAGATCGGCATCCAAAACTGGCTCTGACTCAATTTTGATGCAATTGTCCGGTTGAATGGCAGTCGTTTCCACGTTGGGAGAAATTCGGCCTGCGCTGGGCAATATCCTGCCAGATCCGGAACGACCGGCGATAGCATTCGGCAACCATAGTCTCCTTATCGCCGTCATTATGGTGGATCACCTTCTTGGTGACACCAACGCGCATCGCGATTTCCTCAAGCAATCCGCTCGAACATAACTCAGTGAAGGACCGCCACTCGACGGCAGTGTGAGCGAAAGCGCCGCAAGGGTTAAAGCTGTCTTGTTCATCGAACCACTTCCCTCAGAATTCGGCGATCAGATCGAAACCATAAGTTCGCGGCTCACCGAATATCGCCCCGGGGCGACCGATATTGAACTGATAGATATAGTAGCTTTGATCTGTCAGGTTGCGGCCCCACAGGCCGACGCGAACGCCATCGAGTCCTGGAATTTCTCCCAGTCCCAACCGGGCATTGAGCAACCCGTAATCCCCAATGATGTAGCTCCCACTGGCAATTGTCGATGATGAGTAGGACTTGCTCTGCATGGTATAGTTGACGTCAGCAGACAATTTGCCAATCGGCAGCCGGGGAAGCTCATAGTTGGCGCTGAGCGCCAAGGAATGCTTCGGGGCATTGCTGAAACGATAGCTTGAGGCGATGTCCACACCGCGTGCATCGAGTATCTCATTATATCGGGCATCAAGATACCCGTAGTTCGCCGTGAAACGCAGGGATCGCGAGGGTGCCAGCGTCAGGTCCGCCTCGATCCCCTTCACAGTCGCACGACCGGCATTCAGTACGTCGGTAATACGTACGTTGGTAGGGTCCGACTGGACATTTATTTGAATATCGCGATATTTTGAATCGAATAGCGCAACGTTAAAACGCAGCCGCCTGTCGAGAAATTCGCTCTTCATCCCAACTTCATAAGACCACAACACCTCGGGATCGAACCCTTGGTTAAAGCGCGAGATCGAACTGGCTCGCACATTGAAGCCGCCTGCTTTGTAACCCTTGACCGCCTTGGCATAGAGATTGATGTCGCGCGTGGCATCGAACGCGACCACGATTGAGGGACTGAAATCATCGAAATTGCGGCGGCCGTTACCAAGGCCGGGGACATCGGTGATCGGTCCGTTGTTGATTTGCACCTGGCGCGCCAGTGTCGCTGCGCGTTTATCCCAAGATTGACGTGCTCCCACGGTAAGGTGCAGCCGCCGATCAAGAAACCCAGGAGACAGCGTTACCTGGCCGTAAATTGCATAAGAGCTGTTGTTGATCGTTGCAGTGGTGAAGCTGCGCGTTAGCGTCGGCGGGCTGTAGCTATTGCTAAAGTTGCTGCCACTCTCGGAAAAATAGTAAAGGCCCCCCACATATTGAAGGGTTCGGTCGGATGTTTCCCCGACCAACTGAAGTTCTTGGCTCCATTGGTCCTGCAATGCACGACTGCTGTTCTTCTGTAGGGGAAAAGGGCCGAGTACTCCCGTCAGATAATCCTGGTTCTGGAAGTTATCGAGCTTGCGATAGGCGGTAATTGAGCGCACCGTCACTGCGCGTGATGGACTCCATTCTGCCGTCAAGCTGTGACCCTGTGTCGTGATGTCGTTCGGCAAAAGATCATGTACTAATGGACTGCCTGCAGTCGGACGCGGCAATTTTAGCGGAAACAGCGGGGATGCAGCGACGTATACTGGCGTGTCGTTGATCTGCGACCGATCATAGGCGTAGCGCAGGTTGAAACTGGATGAAGGCTGCCACAACACGTCACCGCGCATTGCTTGACGGTCCTTGTCGCCGAAACGCTCTACGCCGGTGCCCAGATTGCGAACAAAGCCATCCTGCTTGGTCGTTGCATAGGACAGTGTCGCCGCGAGTGAATTGCCGATCGGCACGTTCACCGACCCCTTGAACGTGCGCCGGCTATAATTGCCGACCGTGATCTGGGCCTTCGCCCTGAATTCATCGAGTGTCGGCTTGCGAGTGATAAAGTTGATTGCGCCACCTGTCGCGTTACGACCATAAAGCGTTCCTTGCGGTCCGCGCAGCACCTCAATCCGCTCGAGATCCGCGACCTCTAGGGCTTGGCCCTGGCTGCGGGCTACATAGACGCCGTCCACATATACAGCGACACTGCCATCCTGGGTTATTTGATCATCCGATAGCCCGACGCCGCGCAGGAATATCTGGGTGGTGGCTGCATTGTTTGGATGAGGCGTCAATTGCAAATTAGGAACATTGGCTCGCAAGTCGGCGAGCCCAGTGATGTTCTTGCGCTCGAGATCTTCTGCAGTGAAGGCGGAAATGGAGATCGGTGCCGCTTGCAGTGATTCTCTGCGTTTTTGCGCCGTTACCACGATATCCTGAAGCGCACCGTCGTCCTGCGCGGTCTGCGCTGCAGTATCATGTGCGGCTGCAGGGACCACGCCCGACAAGGCGGCGACGCCCAAAGCTGAGTGGAAAAAAGCCTTCCGAATTTTCATTTCTATCCCTTCCCTAGCGCGTGACCGCGCCCATCCCGGCCACCTTAATGGTGACTCTGAAATGAAGTTCTACCTACATGTAGGTAGATGGCAAGCCCTTCGAATTCTTAAACTGTGCGGAATTGACGGTCTTCACACAGGAGTTGAGAGGTGAGACAAGCAATCAAGATGAAGCCAATCAAGCACAACCAAGGGGAGGCCACGAGGCACTCTATCCTCGTCGCCGCCGAAAGAATTTTCGCCGATGTCGGGTTCGCGACCGCACGGCTGGAGGATGTCGCGCTCGCGGTGGGGATCCGTCGACCGTCGATCATCTACTATTTTGCGAACAAGCAGGATTTGTACGATGCGGTCGAGCACGACATCTTCGAGAGCATGCATGCAATGGCACCGGGGCCCGCGGGAGAGCATCCAATTGATAACCTCCTGGCGTTGCTCGACGGGTGGCTCGATTTCCTCGTCGGCCGTCCAACAGCGGCGCGTATTATCATGCGGTTGGTTGCAGATACCACACCGCGCCACGGCGATCCGACACGGTATTCGAACTTGGTATTAAGCGATATCGACGCAATTGTTACGGACGGAATTGCTTCAGGCGATTTCCGCCCCATGCCGCCGATGCATGTCGTCAACGCGGTAGGATCAAGTTCGCTTTTTTACGTTTGCAATAGTCGGCAACTCGGTGATGGACGCAGCTATGCTGCCGCAGACCCGAAGTCTCTCGCGAGCTTTCGATCTTTGCTTCACAAACTCGCGCGAGCGGCGGTAGATCCGAATGGTGGGAATTCGAAGTAAGGGCTGACTGGACGGTGAGGCAATACTGGCCCGCTTCGGTCCGACAACGACTGTCGCGATTAATCCAGAAACGCCAGAGGAAGCAACGGAAGCGGCAAATATATCTTTCTCCCCCACAACCCCACACTCAGTCCCACAGTATGTTCGAACATCTGCGGTAATTGTAGGGAAGCGGCGGACTCCCTAACAGCTGCGAATTCTAATCCTCTTTCGGAGGACCGACTTTGGACGATTTGTTATCGCCGCTCGTCGAGACGCCGCGTGCGACTACGACATCGCCGCGATTTGGGCGGCAACCACGATGAAAGCCAACGCCACGGCCCCCGCTTCGAGAGGAGATACGGCGACCAATGCGAGCAATAAAAGCTCTTTCGTATAACCCGCTCTTCAACAGGCACGTTCGATGCGCCATGCGTTCGTTAAACGCAGAAGTTCCGGGTTTCCGTCACGTATGCGATCACTTGAGCTTTCTCACCCTTCCATTGAAGTCGCGCTTGCCAAGTTCGACCCCCTTCAGGCGCAGGATATTGTAAGCGGTCGTTGCATGAAAATAGAAGTTGGGCTGGGCAAAGGAGAGAAGGAAATCCTCGGCCAGAAAATCGATATGCTGGTCTCCGAATTCGAAACGCATGGCACGTCCGATGAATGTTTCGATCTCGTCGGGATCGAGTGTCTCGATCGCGGTAACCGTTCCCGCTATCTTTGCTCGCAATTCAGCAAAGGTGGCAGGGGGCACCGTGTTATCGGGGGCAAACCTGCCTTTCCTGACGCCCTCAATCGCGCCGATCGAGTGAACCGCTGTCGATTTGATCTGATATGCAAACGGCAGCATATCGTCGACGAGCCGTGCCTCGATAAGTGCGTCGGGTTGCAGCGAATGAACTTCACAAAAGCTTTCGGCCTTGTCGATCAGTCGCGCCATCGATGCGAGGATTTGGAGATAGGACGGAATAGTGGCGCTGTAGAGTGTGAAAGCCATATCTGTCTCCATTGGCGGCAAACTGAATTCGGCACCCGCTTCAACCTACTGTCAATCGATGCCTAGCAGAAAATCAAGCGACCAGCGCCCTGCCCCCCGCGCAATCAGGGGCAGCAGGATAGCAGCCCAGCTCAGGTGCGTAGGCCAAGCATCAGGATAAACAAACACTTCGATCACCAGCGTCATGCCGAGCAACGTCGCTGCAGCACCCCGCGTGAACAAGCCGAAAACGAGCAGAATCGGGAACAGATGTTCGGAATAGGTCGCTACATAAACGGCGATGTGGGGCGGCACCAGCGGCAGCACATATTCGGTCTCGAACAGGCTCCGGGCCGAGTCGGTAATCGTCAGCAACCCCTCGACCTTAGTGCGGCCCGACAGGAAGAAGATCGACGCGATGCCGAGCCGGGCGACGAGCAACAGCAGGTTGCTCGGGACTGCCCGATCGATCCGGGCGGAAATCCGGGCATAAGGATTGGTCGGGGTTTCAGAATTTTGCGTCATGGTCGTCTCCATCCATCGGGCCGCTACAAGCGATCAGGCGTTTGGGTTGAGCGAGCCGTGGCCCTTGGGAGTCTTGATGGTCGTGCAGGTGCCAGAGGGCACGAGTTTCCAAGCATTGCCCTGATAAGCGATTTTCGACGTACCGGCGCAGCTGGTTCCGGCACCGGCCTTGCAGTCGTTCTTGCCGGCAAGCGAGACGCCATAGCATTTCTCCATCGGTTTTTTTGCGGCCTGCGCGTTGGCGGCGCAGCCGAGGGCGATGCTGACGGCCAGAGCGGCGGCGATCGTGGCGTGGGTCTTTAACATGAGAATGATCCTTTCAAAGTGTGTGGCCCAGGACGTGCGACGAAGAGTCCCCGTCGCACGGTGACCCTGGGAGGCCATCGGGCCGGGTCACGACACTGTTTCGCGAAAACAACGGGATCGGTTACACTGGATCCGCAAGAATTATTTTCATGGCTGCGATGCTGTCGTTGTAACTTTTCCGCGCCTCCAAACGAATGACCTTGTGGGAGAGCATGTGAGGGCGAGCGAAGACCAGCTCAGGATATGGATGATCGGCGGTCTCGATGGAGACTCCGCCGCCTACACCGCCCTGCTCGATGCGCTCGTGCCGATGCTGCGATCCTTTTTCGGGCGACGCCTGCGTGGTGCCGTCGATGATGTCGAGGATCTGGTGCAAGATACGATGATTGCCATTCACACCCGTCGCGCAAGCTATGACAGGGACCGGCTGTTCACGGCTTGGGCCTACGCGATTGCGCGCTACAAGATGATCGACCATTTCCGCCGGAGCCGCGTTACCGTTCCGATGGAAGGGCTCGAAAACATTTTGATCGCCGAAGGATTCGAGAATGCGACCTCTGCGCGAGTGGACGTCGATCGTTTGCTTGACGATCTCCCCGCAAAACAGGCGCAGGTCATCAGGCAGACAAAGATCGAAGGGCTTAGCACCGCCGAAGCCGCCGAACGCGGTGCGATCAGTGAATCCGCCGTGAAGGTGTCAGTGCATCGCGGCTTGCTGACACTCGCCAAACGTCTCAAGGGCGACGGCTGATGCGGACCGAAGACCTGATCCTGTCGCTGGCCGACAACATTCGCCCGGTCACTCGCGGCTCGGTGCCACGGCGCATCACGATAGGCCTTATGGGCGGTGGCGTCGTGACGATGACGCTAATCGTCGCCTTGCTTGGACTGCGCCCCAACCTCGACCATATCATGCACGGTTTCCCGTTCTGGATGAAATGGGGCTACACGATCTCGATCTTCGCGGTCGCGATCCGCGCCACGATCCATCTGGCGCGGCCCGATGCCGACCGGCCACGCTGGCTCTGGTGGCTGGCTGTACCGGCGCTGATCCTTGCAAGCCTCGCAGCTGGCGAAATGACCAACGCCCCGCCCGGCGGCTGGACCGGGCTGTGGATGGGCCAAAGCTGGCGCGTCTGCTCGTTGCTCGTGTTCGGATTTTCGCTGCCAATCTTTGCCGGGCTGATGATCGCTTTCCGCAGTTTTGCACCGACACGCCTGCGGCTGACTGGAGCTGTTGCGGGTCTCGCAGCAGGCGGCTTTGCAAGCACGCTCTACGGCCTGCACTGCCCCGAAGCCTCCGCGCTGTTCGTTTTCCTGTGGTATTCGCTCGGCATTTCAATGGCCGCAGGACTCGGCGCGCTGGTCGGGCCAAAGTTTTTACGCTGGTGATGTAACCGATCCGGAGGCCGCCCCGAACTGATCAATGCCGCTTCCGGCAATGATCAATTCAGGAAACCAACCATGACCGCACGTATCATCGCCGGCAGCTTTGCCGCCACCGCCGCCATCATCGCCGTCGCCAGCGTTGCAACCGCAACGCCCGCTTTCGCCAAGGGCGCAAGCGTCGTCCATTGCTACGGCATCAACACCTGCAAGGGTACGTCGGACTGCAAGTCGGGCGCGCATGAGTGCAAAGGCCAGAACGAGTGCAAGGGC
This sequence comes from Sphingomonas paeninsulae, assembly GCF_003660165.1. NCBI lineage: Bacteria > Pseudomonadati > Pseudomonadota > Alphaproteobacteria > Sphingomonadales > Sphingomonadaceae > Sphingomonas > Sphingomonas paeninsulae. Next base: position 729,800 of record NZ_CP032828.1, on the reverse strand, counting down.
CAGGGTTTCAAGGCCATTTCGGGCAAGGCATGCGCCAAGGCCGGCGGTAGCCTGACCGCACCAAAGTAAGCCCTTTGCGGACCCGGTCGACAACGGCCGGGTCCGTTCCTTGCGAGGAACACTGCCATGACCACGCCATCGACGCTCAAGCTCAACCCCGCCTTCCACAGTTTCGGCCTCGGCCTGCGGCCGCTGCACTATCCGGATTTCCTCGAGACTATGGTGCCGGTCGATTTCGTCGAGGTCATTTCCGAGAATTTCATGATCGATGGCGGTCGTCCACTCGATATCCTCGACCGCATTCGTGAGCGGCATCCCGTCGCGCTGCACGGCGTGTCGATGTCGATTGGGTCCGCCGATGGACTCAATCCCGACCACCTCGCAAAGCTGAAAAAACTGGTCGATCATATTCAACCGTTATTCGTATCCGACCATTTGTGTTGGACGCGGATCGACGAGTTCAATTCACACGATCTGCTCCCGTTGCCCTACACGCAGGAGGCCATGGATGTCGTCTGCGCCAACATTTCCCGCGCCCAGGATATGCTCGGTCGCGCGATGCTGATCGAGAACCCATCGAGCTACATCGTCTTCGAAAATGCCGACGCGACCGAATGGCATTTCCTGGCCGAGATGTGCGCACGCACCGGCTGCGACCTGTTGCTCGACGTCAACAATATCTTCGTCAGCGCGACCAATCACGGTTTCGACGCGCTTGAATACATCGCAGGTATCCCCGCCGACCGCGTCCGCCAGATCCATCTCGCCGGGCACAGTCAGGGCAAGGAATTGCTGATCGACACACACGACCGTCTTGTTCCGGCATCGGTCTGGGGTTTGTACGAAGCGGTCATCGCGCGCGTCGGCCCGGTCGCCACGATGATCGAGCGCGACGATGATATTCCGCCACTGGCCGATTTGCTCGCCGAACTCGAAACCGCGCGCATGATTGCTGCAGCTCAGCATCGGATTGCCGCATGAGCCTGCTCACCCTGCAGCGCGATTTCCACAGGAGCCTTGTGGACACTGTCACGCCCGATGACGGTGGCCTCGCAATCTATCAGAACGCATATCGCGTGCAGCTAAGCGACTGCCTCGCTGAAACATTCGCGCGGACGCTGGCATGGATCGGTGGCGAAGCGTTCGCCGACGCAGCGCGAAATCAAATCGAGCGAACGCCCCCTGATGGCTGGACGCTCGGCGACTATGGCGCTGGGTTCGACGCCACGCTGGCCACCCTTTACCCCGACGATCCCGAAATCGCCGAACTGGCGCAGATCGAATGGATGCTGTCACGCGCTTTCGAGAGCGAGAATGCCGATGCGATTGTCTCCAATGCCATCTCCAGCATCCACTGGGAGACTGCAACGCTGACCTTCGTGCCGAGTTTGCGGACAACACCGACGCTTACCAACGCCAGCGCAATCCTGGTCGCGCTTGCCACCGATGAACAGCCGCCCGCTGCGGAAATGCTCCCCGCGCCTGCGACGACGCTAGTCTGGCGACAGGAATTCACGCCGTGCTTCCGGACGATCGAAACGACCGAGCACGAAGCGATCAAGATGATGGCAGCAGGCGCCGACTTCGCAACGCTGTGCGAGATGCTGGTGGAGGCGCGGGGCGAAACCGAAGGCCTTATGCTTGCCGGCACAATGCTGGGCCAGTGGTTTGCCGATGGGCTAGTCTACAACGCTGATACAAAGGATTTCCCATGCGCCTGATTCCCTCTCTCATGCTTTGCGTTGTGCTCGCCTCATCGGCTTCGTTGGCTGCATCCCCAACGCAAAAGCCGGTCGTCGTGGAACTGTTCCAGAGCCAGGGGTGCTCCTCATGTCCGCCGGCCAATGCCGTTCTGAACACCCTCGCCACGCGCCCCGATGTCATCGCGCTGAACTTTGCCGTGACCTATTGGGACCAACTGGGCTGGAAAGATACGTTCGCAAAACCAGCCTACACCAACCGCCAATGGGACTATGCTCGCGCCGCCGGGCGCGGGAATGTAGGGACTCCACAAATGATCGTCGGGGGACGTATTGCAGTCCTCGGAAGTCGGCCAGCCGAAGTCGATGTGGCGATCCTCCGCGCCAGAAGTTTCGACAGTGGGCCAGCGATGGTAATATCGGGCAACACTGTCACCGTCGCAGCGGCAAAGACCGCTGGTCCTGCCACGCTATGGCTGGTGCGCTATGATCCACGCACGATCCAGGTCGCCATCCGTGCGGGAGAAAATGGCGGCCGGACGATTCCCCACCGAAATGTGGTCCGCGAACTGTCGGCTATCGGCGGTTGGAACGGAAATGCCAAAACTTTCTTGCTCCCCAATGCGATTGCGGGGTTGGAGACCGCATTGTTGTTGCAATCTGGCCACGGCGGTCCCGTCATCGCCTCAATCCGAACCTGACGCTACGCAAGCGCTCCAAATGTCGGCGTCCGTCGCCACAAGCCCGATCCCTACAATAGCGCGTATTCGCATTTCCGCTGGAGACGTTTCATCGGCTGGCATCAGGCGTAACCGGATCGTTTGGCAGACCGTAATAAAGACATAGGTTCAAAGGAGTTGCGTCTCATGTCTCGTATTCCTGCATTGGAGGCTTTTGTACGCAAGCGGCCGAAACCCTTCACACACACGGTCGTTCCGGGATCGAGGCTCGAAGGTCTGCTCCCGACAGAAGCCGTCGTTCGCTCATCGTGAACCAGGCGGTCGCGCCAATCCCGAAAGCTGATCCTCCGCTGAACTCACAGGAGGCAAATACGGAGTAGTCGTCTGCAAGATCGTCTAGCTCGCTGAAAGAATTCCAGCCAGTTCATTCGGCGCGTCGATCATGATGTCGTGGCCACATGCGACCTCGAACACCTTCCAGCCTTCGCGCTCCTTCGCGAGTTCGTACTGCTTGGCGATCTGAGGATTTCCCCAGTTCGCGGCATGGATATAAATGTGGTTTGCGATGCGGTCGGCGTTGTTCCCGATGTGAATTTTCTCGGTGAGCGTTTTGAAGGGATGCCCTGTAAGACGTCTGTTCACCATCGCGCGATCCGCCTTGTTCACCTTGAAAAACCAGGCCGGTGGCGGAGGTGTCAGTTTGTAGCCGCGACCGAATAGCCAGACCGAGATCAGGATCGGCAGCAGCCGCCAACCCGGAAAGACATAGTCGTTCATGCATTTCCCATTCTCGGGCACGACGGCGTCGAGGAAGACGAGATTGCTGATGCGGTCCGGGATTCGGTCTGCGACGCCGCCTATCACCATACCGCCATAGGAATGGCCGCAAAGGATCACGTCGCCAAGGTCTTCGCGTTCGAACAGCGCGACGATTTCATCAATGTGGGTGGTCAGGTTGATCCGGCGAGCGTCCATCGAAGCGCGCTCTGCCAACCCGGAAAGCGTCGGGGCAAACACCCGATGCCCTTGCGATCGCAGGATTGCGGCGACCCGATCATAGCACCAGCCGCCGTGACCTGCGCCGTGGACGAGAACGAATGTTCTAGCGGGCTGGGGCAGAGTGGACACGGGCACCTCCTGAAGGCCGCCAACTAAGACTAATCGCTTGATCAGTCAACGCTGATCGTGCGATCAGCGGATGAATTTGACTGGAGACCAGATGTCGGAACTGCGCCCCACCTTTCCGCAAGGCGACGCCCGCAACGCCATTGTCGAAGCCGCGCTCGCGGTGTTCGCGGCTGAGGGATTCCATGGCGCCGGAACCCGCCAGATCGCCCAGGCGGCAGCTGTTTCCCAGCCGCTGCTCAATCACCATTTCGGAGGCAAGAAGGCATTGTGGCGTGTGGTCGGGGAGCAAATCACTGCCGATTTTATGGCCTTCATGGCTGACGCCGTAAACTTGACACTTCCGTCGGGTGACGCAGTCACGACGATGCTGCGAGCCTATTTGGCGTTCTGGAAGGCCCGGCCCCTAGCGTTCCGCTTCAATCTTTGGCGACGGCTGGACGGCTTGCAGGAAGAACGCGTGTCGCGCTCCGAACAAATGACGTGGCCAGTCGTCGCCCTCATGCAACGCGCTCAAGACGCCGGCTTTATCCGCAATGACCTCCCGCCGGGCTTCGCCGCGATCATGAGCGGTGCGTTGGTGCAGTTCTGGCTCGACAGCCAGCTTGAGATTCGCGCGGCCCTGGCGGTCACCGGCGATGAAGAGCTCGCAGATGAAGAAGCCGTCGCTCATATTATTCGCGTCCTGCGCGCACCCAGTTAATGGTCGGCGCGTACAAGCGAGCCTCGGGACGGGACACTCTCAGCGTCCGTGCTACAGAGTGGATCCGCAAATATCCTTATCGAGCTGCTGACCGGCCTAGATATCGCCATTCCTCGGCAAGGAGTAGGCGGCCGAAAGCGGACGCATACTCGGAATGGCGCCTGAACTGCAGGTCAATTTCACACCTCGGCAGGCGGTAGCGCTTACCGAAGACATTTCATCCGCTCCTGACGACGACGGTCGTTCTCGGCACTGGGCCGGAACGACCGCAAAGTCCCAGACCCAGTCGTATGGCGACAACCGTAAACCATAAAACGAAGGGCAGCTTCCGGGCAAAGCCCATTTCGCGCTTAGCAACGAAAATCGGGCGCGCAGCTGCCAAAAGCTTAGCGTATTGAATATACAATCCGCTGCCCTTTATCGCCCCAGGTCGCGGCCACGTCAGCGAGGGCCATCGACTGATATTCAAGCGCCATTCCTGCTTCCGCAGATGCTTTGAAGACGCCACTGATTGCGGCGACGAGCCTTGGGAGGCTAACGCTTCCGAGACCGCTTCCCTTTATCTCGATGGCCGACGAGCGCAGGACGGCCGCCGGCATCGCTATTTCGTCCCCTCCGGCAGAGCCTATCTGGACGAAACGAACAGGAACGCCGTCGGCGGCCCCCTTTGCACCAGCGACGAGTATCGAGCGCGCGCTTCGTCCCCAGAGATAGTCGAGCACGATATCAATTCCGTCGGCAAAGTGCTTTTGGAGCGCGGCTTCAAACGCTTCTTCGTCATCGCCGATCGGAATCACCGCGTCAGCACCGACCTTGCGGAGCACCGCCTCGTTGCGACCAGTTGCAATCACACGGGCGGCTCCCAGGTATCGTGCGATTTTAACTGCCAATATTCCTGCCGCACCGGTCGCCCCGTTGATGAGCACGGTTTCACCTGCTCGCAACATGGCTCTGTCAACAAGCGCTGCCCATGATGACATGCCCGGATTGGCAATGACAGCAGCCGTCGTATCGTCGAGATCGTCGGGCAACGGCAACCACTGTCCGTCCGCAACGACAGTGCGCTCGCTCATCGCACCAAACGGCGCGCGGGGCAGCAGAAAATACACCCGCGTCCCGTCATCGAGACGACCTACGCCATCGACACCGACGACGAACGGGAGCTTTCCAGTCGCGCTGTAATGCGTGCCCGCGGCGCGACCACGCGCAAGCGGGCTCAGTGCCGAAGCGGTCACATTCACGATCCGCTCTCCAGATTGGGGAATCGGTTCGGTGAAGTCGCCATATATCGGGGAACACCCAATTTTCTCGACGATTGCAGCCTTCATGATGTGACCTTTTTGTAGTTCGGGTCTAAATCAGCTCTTGATCCGTGGCATGCCTATGAAATCGCGCTTGCCCAGCTTCACGCCCTGCGCCCGTAGAATCGCATACGCTGTGGTAGCGTGGAAGTAGAAGTTGGGCTGCGAGAACGAGAGCAGAAAGTTTGCGCCCGTAAAGGGCAGTCTGGTCTCGCCGAATGCGAATTGCGTATCATTGTCCGCCAGCGCATCGAAGGTATCGCGGTCAATTTCCTTCAGGCTGGCGACCGCCGCCTGAACCACGCCATGAAGGCCAGCAAAGTCCGTCGGCCATGGCGACATGTCGGGAGAGAAGCTGCCTGCACGCACGCCCTCAATCCCGCCGACGGAATGCGCGGCACAGGATTTTATCTGATAGCCGAACGGCAGCATGTCGGGCGCGAGACGCACGTCGATCAGATCCGACTCCTCCCTGCCTTGCTCCACGCAGAACGCCTCCGCCTTGTTGAGCAATGCGTCGATCGCTTCCAGAATCTGGAGGTTGGACGGCACTACGGCGTCATAAAGGGAAAACGGCATAATCCTGCTCCAGCTGTTTAGCGGTCGTTATGCCGCTGCATTGGCTCGTGGTCCATGCTGCACATTGTCTGGAGCAGTCAGGTCGCTGGGCCCATTCGTCACTGATCTTCGCGGCACGTAATGTGAGAAATCACCCATTCTCTACTCTATGATGGAGCTATGCCCGCCAGCGCCGCTGCAGCGGCCAGCAATGTGCCGATCTGACGGGCTTGCATCATTAGATTCCCGAGCACCGAAAGAAGTTCCTACTCAGCCATGCCACCCGCAGTCACCGCCGGGACGCTCGCACCTTCCATCATCGCACCGGCGTGAGAGCATAATTGCACGATCAATGCGCGCGTATCCTGATCCATCAGTCTCACCTTTCGGTGGACACACATGGGCACAGGTTTGGCGAAGTCCACCGCCAGCTTTTCCTCAGATACGACAATCGGGGTGGATGCAAGGTAAAGCCAGCCTTCCGCCGTCCAGATATAGGTGATGTCGCCCGCCCATTTATGATTGGGCATGTCGGCGGCAAAGTCACCGTCCAACCAGTTGGCCGCAACACCCAGGCGGTGGTTGCTGTCCGTCGTCACCTGGTGTTTGCGCGTGCGAACTGGCTTGATCCCGTTAATCCTCATTATTCGCCCGACCCGGCGCTCGCCAACGTCCACCAACCTCCTTCAGCTCCATCGTCATCCTCGGACGACCGTAACTGCCAAGGCTCAGGTTATACTGCTCCCGAATATGGGCCAGCACCCTCATGTCAGTCCGCTCCCGACGACTGATCGGCCGCGAGGGCTGACCCGCATCACCCGGCAGATGGTCTCCACAGACCATATAGGACGCCAGCTCTCCACGAATGCGAACCTCATGGCCGCTGACTCGCGAAGAACTGCGTGGCCTTCCTAAGAAACAGCCATTTCAGGTGCTGCCGGTAACTCGTGCAAGGCAAAGCCGAACGCCTTGGCGCGACGCTGGAGATTGCCGATTACCCGCGAGCGATAGCGTTCCTCATATTGGGTGGCACCGGGATCATGATACTTCATGCCGTAACGCAGGCTGTTATAAAACAGGACTGCGATTTTGCGCGCCGTCGCGGTCACCGCTTTGGCCTTTCCGGCGCGTGCTGACAGTCTGCGGTAAAAGGCACCAAGGGCAGTGTCGCTACGGCCAATAGTCGTGGCGGCCAAGCGTAACAGCGCCGCAGCTCGACTTGATGACCTACGTGTTTTCGACGAGAGCAGCTTACCTCCCGATATCTTGTTCCCCGGTGCCAGGCATAACCACGATGTAAAATGCTTGGCGCTGGGCCATGCGGCAAGGTCTGTCCCGCATTCACCGACAAGCTTAAGCGCCAATGATGGGCCGATCCCGTGGATCTGTGTCAGGTCGACGCCGAGGACACGGTAAAGCGCCGAACGGACCTCGAAGTCTGGCGTGTTCGGCTGCTTTGTCTTGGTCCGCACCTTGGGTAGGTTTCCGATATCGTGACCTTGTTCGACTGCAAGGTTCTGAAGCGCGATTTCCAGCTTTCGGTCACATTCAACGATTTTGGTCTGATAAAAATCATACAGAGCCAGCGACTGGCAAAGTGCGAAGATGTGCTCATCCCGCCAGTTCCCCGACAACGCTGCACAGATTGTCTCGACGCTGGCGTGACAACGGATATCGCGCATTTCGGCAAGGACGCCGGGTTTGCGTTCTCCCGCGACAATGGCCCTGATAATCCGCATGCCCGTCACACCGGTGATATCAGAGACGACATGGTGGAGCTGTACGTTCATCTCCATCAGCGCTTTTTGCATATGCTGGATATGAGAAGCCGCATATTCGATCAGTCGCTCGCGCTGGCGCAAATAGGCACGTAACGTCGCCACCTCGGCCTCCGGACGGAAGCTGCCGCGTAATAACCCGTAGCTGTGAAGCCGCTGTAACCATGCAGCATCGCTGACATCGGTTTTGCGGCCGGGTACGTTCTTGGCGTAGCGCGCATTGACCAGGATCACGTGAAAACCGTGTCCCTCCAGGATCTCATAGGCCGGGATCCAGTAAACGCCGGTGGATTCCATTGCCACACTCGTGACGCCACATTCTTTGAACCAGCGGGCCATATCGTGCAGGTCGCCGGTGAATGTGCCGAATGCTCGTACCGGTTTATGTCAGCCTCGGGATTTATGGCCGCCATGTGCATGGTCGAACCGATGTCGATTGCGGCGGCACCAGGGTTGACCATCGACAACGCATCAATGTCTTTGGATTTTGCTTTAGCCATTCCATTTCTCCTTCAAAGCAGAAGGGTATGGGTGATGCTAAACGTCATCTTCCTAACCGGGATCGTCGCAATACGGCGTCACCACTCTCAAGTTCGCAAACACCCACGGGCCACGTTTTTTAACGGGGATCATGCCACCAATAAGCCATCGGCCGCGACCCTTCCGCCAATACAGTAGCACGGCCCGTTTCTACCGCACACAGGCGGGCCCAGCCCGGGACGGTTTTTTAATACTTCCCTCTCCTCCCGGAGCACACGATTCTCAGGGCGAAGGCGTTCATCATCACGCACCAGATCTGCCTGCGGCGCTGGCACTAGATCAGCCGAACGATGCTGCGACAGCCATTTGCCCAGCGTCGATTTGCCAACCCCCAAATCCGACGCGATCCGGTCACGCGGCAGCCCCCTGGTCAGCGCAATACGCACCGCCTCCCGCTTGAACTCTTAGCTAAGCTTCATCATCTCGTCGATCTCCTTGAACGAGTTTTAAACTCTCAAGTGACCGGCGCAAAACCGTTACAAGTCCAATGCACTTGGGCTCTAGCCAAAGGCCCGATGATTAAGAGGGTCCCGCTTCGCTTGACAGTCAACGTACCGCACCCCATGCCTCGCCGAACTTCCGCCCTCCGTCGGGAAGAGCGAGGCATCTCAAAGGTATTAACCATGACCCGGCCTCGCCCTACGCCTATCGTCTTGATCGTCGAAGACGAGATGGTCCTTCGGATGCGCGCTGTCGATATCGTTGAAGATGCCGGGTTCACACCAGTTGAGGCCGTGAGCGCCGACGAGGCCATGCGGGTCCTCGAATCGCGCGATGACATATCGCTGCTGTTCACCGATATTCAAATGCCAGGGAGCATGGACGGTCTGAAGCTTGCCCATGCGGTGCACTTACGCTGGCCGCACATCAAGATCATTCTGGTTTCTGGGCAAATCGCGGTCACGGATGCGGAAAAGCCTGCTGATAGCCGGTTCTTCCCGAAGCCGCTCGAAATCCAGCAGATGGTTCTCGAGCTCCAAAAAATGATCGGCGAGGGGATCCTGAAAGTAGTACCATCACTAATTGCTGCGGACGACACACTGACCGCGGAGAACAAGGAGCTCCGGCATCGACTTCAGCAGGCGGGAATGGATGCCAAAGCTCTGCTCCTGAAGACCGCACTCGATACCGAGAAACAGCAGCTGATCATTGACGAAAACCAGCCATTCAAGGATGCACTCACTACCGAGAACGACAGTCTCAAACTCGCGCTGGAGCAGGCAGGTATCGACGCCAGCGCGTTGCTCGTCCAGTCAGGAATTGAAGCTGAAGAACGCGAGGCTGCTGACAAGTTGCAGCATCTCATTCACGCGGAGCTGCACCATCGGATCAAGAATATGCTCGCCACCGTAGGCGCGATTACCCATCAGAGCCTACGCACTGCAACGAGTATGGCCCACGCGGGTGCCGCGATCGATGGGCGGTTTGCGGCCCTTGCGCGCGCGCATGATCTTCTCACTCGAGTGAGTTGGGAAAATGCGACGATCGACAGCACCATTCGTAGTGCAATCGAACCCTTCGACCAAGGAAGTGGCCGCTTTATCATCTCCGGTGACGATATCCGGATTACTTCGAGTTCTGTGATCGCCTTCGCGATGACTCTGAACGAGCTTTGCACCAACACAACCAAATTCGGTGCCTTGTCCGTTGCAGAAGGTCAGGTTCGTCTTGCCTGGCGCCTCGACGGGGAACGTCTTCATTTTGAATGGGCTGAGATCGGTGGACCGCTCGTATGTGAACCGACACGTACGAGTTTCGGTACGCGTATGATGGTGTCGCTGGGCCAGCAGTTGCATGGCCAGGTTGAACTTAAGTACCACTCCACCGGATTTATCTACACAATGGATGTGCCGATCGAGGCGGTGACCGTGAGCATGAAACCGGAGAGTCGTGGGTCGGGAAGCAATAGCTAGATGCCATAATGGGCCGGCGACTCAAGACTAGCCAAGTTGGTCCACGCCGCACTCTACGGGTTCCCCGTTCGACAGGGCGTTGAAACTCTTGATGCGCGCTGACGATGCCACCTTTTTGGCTGCGACGTAAACCAAGCGGTATCTGTAAGGGGCATTATCCCGGACGCCGACGGCCGTAGGGGTTCGCTGGAAAACTGTCAGTTCCTTGCGGCTGCAGCGAGTTCGGGTACGACCTTTAGCGCGGTGGTGCCCGTGCGGCGTCAACTTGGTGTGGGTTCATGTCCACCTGCGCGCCAGCGACGGCTACGGCCAACTTGTCGCTGCTGTCCGATGATCGACGCCGTACAAGATCGCTAGCCAAGTATTTTGAGTGATAATCTGTAATCATTTCATTCTTCACTTGCACTGTGATCGACCGATATTCCAGCAGCAAGTCGATACCGTGCATAGCGACGCTCGCCGCTGCGGATCAGCGCCCCCTTTTCAACCAGGTCGTTCAAATCGCGCGTCGTAGTGGCGAGACTGGCATCTGTGATCGTCCGATAATTCTCTGCGCTCAAACCGCCCGCAAAACCATCGGGCCCTTCGCGGAACATACGGAGCAGCGCCTTTTCCTGACGTTCGTTAATCGCGCCGCGCAAGCGATCGAGCAGCCGCGTCTTGTCGATCAGGAATCGGATTCGGGTAATCGTTCGCGCCTGCGCCTCCATCACAATATCGGCAAACCATGTCAGCCAGGCATTGATGTCGTTGCTCTGGCTGCCAAGCTGAAGCGCAACGTAATAGGCTTTGCAGTGGCGATGGATCGTCTCCGCGAGTGCCGTCAGCGTCGGCGCTGCGAGGTTTTGGGCCAATGCCTTCTCAGCAATCGCGCGACCGATCCGGCCATTGCCGTCTTCAAAGGGATGGATGCTCTCGAACCACAGGTGCGAGATTGCGGCCCGAGTGATCACGGGAAGCGGGTTTGGTGATGACGGCGCGCTGCCATTGAACCACGCGATGAATCGGGACATTTCCATCGGGATGGTATCTGACGGCGGTGCCTCGAAATGCACACGCGGCGCATGGAGTGCTCCCGAAACGATCTGCATTGCATCTTCATGCGTCCGATAGCGCCCGACATCGGCAATGTCGCGGCGTCCGTTCATCAGCATGGCGTGCCACGCAAAAAGAGTCCGATCGTCAAGCGACGCAGCATGGCTACGATAAACATCGGCCATGAGTTCGGCGGCCCCCGCCTCTGCCGCGCTTGCGCGGCGCTGGTCTGCGGCAAAGCCCAGATGCCGCGCGAGCGACGACTGGACGCTGGCACGGTCAAGGATCTCGCCCTCAATGGCAGAACTATCGACAACCTCCTGCGAGATGAGTTCGATGGTCAGGCCATCGCGCTCATCGGCGTCCAGATGGTGGAGCGCGCCAATGACGACGCCAGAGCCTTTCAGGAATTGCTCTTCGGACGCGCGAATTCGTTCCGCGTCGAAGCGGAAATCAGGCCAGTCGGGAAGTTGCCAATTCCAGCGCATGATCGATAGGATACCTTTCTATCAATCACGATATTGCCCAATTATGATTGATAAAGCGATGGTCAATCCATCATAAAAGGCAGATTGACGCTTCGCGCCGTCGATTTGGGACGTGCGACCCCTGGGCGTCCGCTGATGCAGGCTCCTGTCCCCGTGCGGTGGACTTTACAGAGCCTGCTATCTTAATTGGTGCGGGCGGCAGGCAGGCACATGTTTGCCGAAAACTGGCAGAAAACCGCCAGACTCTGTTGAGACGCGCGAGAAGATTACCCCGTTTATACCCCCAAGAGATTTGGAGAGTCTTACAGCTCTTAGTTATGGGACGTCTGGTGAGAGGTTCTATTACCGGGGCGGGATTCGAACTTTTGAATGCAGCGGCTGGAACGTTCACCCTACTCATCTCCGCATTTGCTGCACTCGCCGAGGTTGCCTGTCGAGCCTGCTTGATATGCGGCAAAGGCGAAGTTTTTCGAGGACGTTCGGAGCCGCGCATTTGCTGTCTAAGTCATTCCTCAAGGGTCAGATGACGATCGCTATTTTGGGCTTAAGCCATCGTAATCTAACCGGTCGCTGGTGATGTACTCGAAGGTCGATAAATCTTGATAAGTAGTCAGCGAGAAAACCGCATTGGAAAATTTGTCAGTTATTAGACCGGCCAGTTGTTTTATCGGCTCTTCCCAGAGTTTGCGGCAGGCAGATGAGGGATCGCCCTTCAAAATGCCGATGAACTCCAGATGCTCAGAAAAGGGCGGCTCGTCTTGCCACTTGTCTGTCTTAACGCGGATCTCCGCCAGCGCCTGGATAAACTGACCTCTGGGCGTTGCGACTTTGGACCGATGTTTCTGCACCCAAGTCCTGACACCCACGATTGCGTCGACGAATGCGTCAGGAAACGCAAACCTATTCTTATGGCGACCCGTTGCTTGGCTAAACGCACGGCGACTGATGTCGTTCTGACACCCTTCTTCTCGATGCCATGATGCCACCAGACGCTTGTCCACGGTTGCAACCCGGTCGAGATCGACAATCAGACTATGATGAACAAGTGCGTCAAGATATGCATATCTCGGTCGTTCAAGGCGCGATGCTGCGCCCAGCGCTTCAGCGTCAACCTTTTCCAGCGCTGCTATCTGGACAAATTGCTTGCGCGATAAGTCCTGTACAATGTCGCATGTTTGAGAAATTACTACTGCGCCCGGTGACATGCGTTCAATGATGTACATTCCACCATCATCATGCGCGAGCACAGGAAATGGCACCTCGAAAAGCGTAAAATCGCCTTGTCGCCATTCATCCAGAATTTTGCCTGCCTCGGATGCGCCCATCTAACTTATTTCAGGCCCGGACTACCCGTAGCCGGGTTCGCGTAAAAGTGTTTGGATCAGCGTTAAAAGGGTCAGCGCTGGTTTCCACGATCGGTCCAAGTTGATCGAGAGCCTGATTCGCATTTTGCTCGGCGTGAATCCCATACTCGTCGAGCACGGCTAAACGCACCTGATATGGCTCTAGCTTCCCAAAACTTTGGACGCATTTGTAAAGTTCGTGGAGCTGACCCAACTTGCCCACGCTGAGCGACTGGCCAGCTGCCCAATGATGCACTGCGCGGCGCGAGACCCTAAAGATTTGCGCCAACTGATCCCAAGTGAGCAACGTCCTTTTTCGAATTTCTTGAAGGACGTCTTGAGGCGATTGGCGCACCTCTTCATCTCGAGCTTGAACATTAACGAACGGACTGTAGCTTTCCCCAGTTAGATGAACGGCGGCCCCGGACGTTGGTACGCTCGTCCCCATGCAAGCTGCCGCAAGGATTGCCAGACCCGGTACTACATAACGCCCTGGCTTTGTGCCTAGATCGATACAAAGGATCGACCTTCCTTGCTGAGAAAAACTGCTGCTCACTACAGTAAATGTCCCAGTATTAGGCATTGCAATCTTTCAAAAGATCCTCGGTCACGACCGAGCGAAAAATATTGTAGACGCGATCGGTCAAAGCGCGAACCTTATTTACGATTTCATCCGAACTAAAGCCCGCACTCTCCTCGTCAACAGCGTCCAAATCCAAAAAATATCTTCTAGTATTCACCGGCGGCGCCATTATCGGATCGTAAGTGGCCCCGGGTGGGAGGATACCCCATCTGCTAATAAATCTTCCCTCGGGAACATCAAACTCGATGTGATGCTGACTTATCCTGAGAGCTCTTGAATAGGGGGCCTCTTCAAACGCATTGAACTGCGGATTTATGAAGGCACCAATATTTTCCAGTCGGCGGCCCTCAAGAAAATTTACGTAACGCACACCAATCCGAGTAACTTCATCCGGTGCGAGTTCTTCGCTTAACGCCGCAAGAACGAGCGAGGCGCGCGAAAGTAGGTCGTCGCGATGTGTATATTCATCGACCTCAATCGCAATTTGCTCTCGTGTAAGGGAGAAGCGCCAGGAATGACGCTTGCTGGAAAAGCGCCAGACGGGTTGAACCAGCACCAGCGGAGGCTGCACTTGGCCGTCTTCGCTTAACTGAAATTGCAAACTTTGGGACTGCTCCTGAACCATGATCGGATATTCGTGACGGATCCGATCCTGGAATCCGGCGATTCCGGCGCCGCTCGTATCGACAATCTTGAGGACGGTGGAAAACGCTACTGCTAATACCGCGCGCTTTAATGGTGGCGTTTGCAGCGGAATCGCTTCCAAAGCCGCGTCGAGCAGCGGGTTGGCCATTACATCTCCCCAAAACCGAAATCACGCCTAGGACAGTGTGAAGCAGGTGTGAAGTGAAATGTTCTAGTCCGTAATAAGTTCACGAAATGCTAATTCCGAAATCCGGCTCATCAAATTTGCCCACCTCATTCCCCCAGGCATCCCAGCCCGCCCGTCGCTGACGGGAAAATAGCTCTACATACGGCCCATCGTAAAGACGCTCGATGTCGACGTGCAGCTGTTCGGGCTTTCTGCTGTGGCCGCGCACAGGCGACAGGATGAAATTGCGCACAGACTTCGACCGAAGCTGCGGATTGCCGATCGTGCCCACCAGATAGAACTCGGCTGCGCTGCGGAAGATATGCCCGGTGCCGAACGCGAGCTTCTTCCCCGTCGACGACTGCTTGCCCCACGCTCCAGCCGTTTTGAAGGTGAAGCCCCAGCGATTCATCAGATCCAGCGCCTGCGGAAGCATCGGCGCCGTCGCCCACATGACAAGTGCGCAGTCGCCGCCGGCGAGGTGCGAAACGGGCAGCTTGGCCATGTCATCGACCGTCATGCAGTCATACTGGCCCTGCGGCGATTTCGCGTCGCCTTTGTCGGACCAGTTTTCGAATTGCCATGCAGGATCCGCGAGGATCACCCCGTAGCGGAGGGGAATAAGGTCGCCGAAGGGCCACGTCATGCCCGCCCGCCCAGTCGCTTACGAACCGCCCGGGCCTTACCGCCGCTGGCGTGCACTTTGCTTGCCGCGCAGCTGGTGACCCGAACTCCTTTCCAATGGTCGCCGCCGACGGCATCGCGAAATGCCATCATGTCAGCGTCGGCGAGACAGATGTACGCCGCCACCCCGAGCGCTTCGGTTTTCAGCTTTGTCAGGGCCTCGTCTATCCGCGCGCAGATGGTGCCGGCGTCGGAGGCTGCTAGTCCGCCTCGCGCGGCATTAGCTAGCCGCTGCGCGATATATTTACTCGGGGCCGCCTTAGCCTGCGTCTGGAACTTGCTGACATGCTTTCCTGAGCTCGGCTGGTCGAACCGGCCTTCGTTCGCATTCCACGGATGGCAGGTGGAGGCGCTCATTTGGCGTTGTCCTGATCAAGATAATATTGGGCACCACAGGTACAGGAGCTGAAGACGAGACGCGCCCTGTGCCAATGATCTGCAGGGCACATCGGCGCGTGATGGGCGTCGGTGATGATCTGCCGAGCCTTCATCCGCTTAAGCAGCCAGTGCGTTCCCCAGCTTGCCTGTATGAGGGTCTGGCGCATTGACCCCGGGACGAACTTCCATCGGCCCTGACCAACAAGCCAGAGGGCGATTTTGCGGTCTCGGTTCAAGATGCCGTATCGGGTTTCTGGCACGTCGCCGGGCAAGAGCGCACTCACGCCACCGCACTCAAAACAGCGTTCCTTGCGAGACGGTCCTGCTGGAGCGTAGCGCTGAGAGACATCCACGCATCTGCTGCAGCCAGCGGGCAAACTCCGTTTCCTGCCGCTCGAAGCCGCTCAATCCTTCCGGCCACCCCATGAGCCACTCGACAAAGAGCGGGTTCAAGGTCCGGCGCGTCTCGGCTGACTTCATGCCAGAAGGGGTCGGCCGGTCCGGGAGCAAAAGGTCGACGCTGGCGAACGGCGCAAAGCCCCGCTCCGCGGCGTAATCCAGCATATCCATTCGCGATTTGCCGTCGGCTCTGATCGTTACCGGGCCCGAGCCCTTGTGATCCCTCGTACAAGGTGTCGGCCAATTGGCGGCTTCGTCGTTCAGATTGCGCATTCCGTGTCCCTGCGCCTTCTTCTCCGCTATATATTCCGTTGTGTGAGGCGGAAAATGATCGCGTGTGCAGGGTGTCGCCCACGTGGCAACCTCGGTCACCAGCGAATGCTTCCCCGCCTTGTCCACGTAACCCGTGCCAGAGCCCCGCTGGGTTTTCTCTCCTCGGGTAGAATCTCCCGCCTGTGGCGTCCGCCAGATCTCGGTCTGCCATGATGAACAGTCGCTCCCGCCGGTGGCTGGCGCCAACGCCGGCCGCTGAGAATATTCCTGCCGCAACGCGATAGCCCAGTCGCTCCAGTGCAGGGACGAGGGCTGCGAGCTGCCCGTCAGCGTTCCCCGCGACGTTTTCGCGAAAGACACGATCAGGCCGGCACTCGTCCACAATCCTGACGACCTGATCGATGAGGAAGCGGTCGTCGCTGGCTCCGCCTCGCTTGCCGGCAACGCTGTTCGGCTGGCAGGGATCTCCGGAAGCGACGCAATGAACGCGGCCACGCCACGGTCGAGCGTCGAAAGTGGCAAGGTCAGACCAGACAGGAGCCGGATGAAACCACCCAGCTTCCATCGACGCGACCAAGCTTGCGGCTGCTGCGGCTTCCCTCTCCACATAAGCGATTCCGCGCGCTCCGGGTTCGGCAATTCGGATGCCGCATTCCAGTCCGCCGACGCCGGCGCAGAGGCTGATGATATTGAGGGGACGTAAAGCCAGGTCATTCACGCGTCACCTGCTGAAATCATGACGTCAAGCTGCTCAGCAACGTCGATCAGCCGCGCTGCCGCCTGAATCGCATGATCGCGCTTGAAGCGCAGACCGACATTGACCCGGGCATGGTTCGCCAGTTTTTCGCCCAGAAACAGCTGGGTATCGTGTCCGTGCCCATCGTTTCGCACACTTTCCAACAGGTCGAGGACGGTGTGCTGGATCTGGGTGACGCCTTGTCGCATGTCGTTCACGCCGCGTGCGCCCAGGCCATCGGGTTTTCCATCCAGCCAGAGATGTCCGACCCGCGCCAGGCGACGCAGTTGATCGAGAGCTTAACCTGCGCGGGAAATGCGCCGTCAGCCATCTTGGCGTAGATCGTGGACCGGCACATGCCCGTTACGCGCATGACCTCGGGAAGCCGCATAAAGCGGTCGTTATCGGCGTTCATGTGCGTGCTCCTATCAAGCGACGTAATTGAGATTGGCAAAGGGCGACGCGAGCCACTCACGGAACGTGTGGTGGCTGTCGGCATCGAGATATCGGCGGTACCGCTGCTGCGAGCGGGTCAGCTTAGGGGGCGCGGGGCTTTGTTCAGCGACGTAGGCCCTGCCTGCATCGGTAACGTAGAACATGCTGTCACCACCCCATGGCCCGTCGTCGCGACGTGTCATCAGCCCGCGTTCGACCATGTCGACCAGGTTGTCCCAGCCGTCGCAGCCCGGGCCCGCGCAATAGCGATTGCGGTACTGGTTGCCCTGTCCGAACTGATCGACGCCGAGCGAGTGTTGAAGGATCGACAGGTCCGTCATGCCGCCACCTGGTCAGCTGGCACCAACGTAAGTGCTGCAACGTGCATGCGGCCCAGCTGGGCGCGCGCCGCGGCGGGGTCACTGTCACGATCGCATTGGCTTGCCAATAATGGCATACCGCTATCAATGCTGGCCAGAACCTCCGCGCGCGTTGCTTCGCGGCCCTCGGCATACCATTCCACTGCATGCGGCTTGCCGATATCGAACAGCGTACCGCCTCGGCCATCGCCGAACGACGAATAACCGAGTGACAGGTAAACAAGAGCAACGCCCGGATTGCGTTTGATCATCGTGCCCGCAGGCTGATTAATTCCGTGCGGCAAGTTTTTCTCGCCGACGCGCTTCATCCGCGGCTGGGAAAGGAACGGGCAGCGTCGCGCCGAGAACCGTGCACATTCAAGGTGCGACGGCGGCTCCGAACTAACGCGGTTCACGGCGCACATTGGGCCAATCACAAACGCTTTGATGCGACCGAGCTTGCCGCCGCAGACCCAGCAGCGGTCCTGACGTTGCGCGAGGCCGAACTTGCGACCGTCAGCGACGGGGAATTGCGGCTCGCCATCTACCCAGGCAACAAACCACGGCACCGGAAATCCGCGATGATCGACCGGTAGATCGCGCATACACGATGGCAGGTCTGGGAAGCGAACGCTCATGATTTCTTCTCCGGCGCAGGAAGCATAGGAAGCAGCGTCGGCATCGTGCCAATGCGGTAGGCCTCCGCCACTTGGGGGCGCAGCCAGTCGCCAGCGGTCTGGCCGTTGGTGCCGGGCAGCACGATGTTGGCGAGAAACTCGCTCTCGAATTCGCTGATGCCCGCCTCGACGGCCTCGAGCTTGGCTTTGATCACCAGCGCCAGCGCGCGCCACTTTTGGCGGACTGCCTGTTCGTAGTGCTTGAGCGCGACGTGATCCTCGCGCCTCCACAGCTTCCCACGGGACTCGTATGTCGTGAATTGCTTGTCGTCGCGCGCCGGGAGCGGCACGATGAAACGCACCTGACGGTCTGCCATGCGGAAGCCGATGACGGCATCCGCCTCCTGCCAGCCATACATGAACTGGTCAGCGCCATAGCGTTGCAGGGTGCGCTCGATCTCGTCGCGGCTGCGGCTGGACGATACCTCGGTCGAGGCAGCATATTTCGTCACTTTGCGGGATCCTTGGGAATGGCGAGCGCCTCAGCCGTCCACAGAGCCTTCATATCGTCATCGCAATGCGCCATTGCGGTAAGCCAGCTAGGCTCCTCGCCCGTGCTCATCTTGTAGTGAACCTGATAGAACAGGCTCTGCGCGTTGTGGGGCAGCTCGATTGGATGATCAGTGGCGCATTCTTGGCACTTGTCCTTGGGCGGCGGAATCAGGAACATTTTCCCGGCTTCAGGCTGAGTTGCCATCACGCCAACCCTAGCGCGTCGCGGTACGTCTCGAGCAGCGCGTCCATCTCGTCGCGGTCGCCCTTCTCCATGCGGCGCAAGCGAACGACGGCGCGCATAATCGTCGTATCGTAGCCCTGACCCTTGCTCTCCGAATAGACGTCGCGAATGTCGTCGCTGATGCCCTTCTTCTCTTCCTCGAGCCGCTCAATGCGCTCAATGAAGAGCCGCAGCTGGTCGGCCTGGATGATATCTGACAACGGTATTCTCCCTCTAAAATTGGCGTAACTATTCAGCGCGGCCCGACCCATCGGCACGGACCCGCTGCACGATCAGCAATGTTCACTCTCCCCGTCGGCGGGGTGTCCGTGGTTCGATTCAGTCGCCGCCCGCCTGGATGCGTTCGAAATGGGCACGCATGTTCACGACCAGCGCGAGAAGATCGTCGCACTCGCCAATGAGATTGAAATCACCGACGTCGGCGGAGTTGATGACCTTGTCGGCAGCGGCGCTGCTGATCCCCGCGATGATGGCGCCACTGTCGCTCACCAGCCTTCCGACCTGAGCGAGCCAGTCGCTGTCGATGTCCGATGCGGTCGGCAACTTCACGAGCGCATATCCGGCGCGCGCGGCGAGATGGCGGGTGACGATCGGGTGCCCAGCCTGACCATGCGTGATCGCCTCGAGATCCTCGACGACGTCGACGGGCATGAAGCAATCACCCTCAGGCCGACCGTATTCGCCGAGCACCGATTTGTTGGGGCGTGAGAATTCGGCAGCGGCTTCAAGGCCACCGGCGGCACGGACCAGCGCTTTGCTCGCAGCTTTGACCGCCTGCTTGGCTGGTGTGTTCTGTTCGCGGGGCATCATCGCGCTGCACCATTGGAAAAACAGCCTATGTTTCCGGGTGATAGCGTCCGGTGCCGTATGCGAGAGACGTCGAATGACGATGAAGGGGCACACCGCTGCGGAAGGAAAGCGGGAGGACCTCCCGCAGCGGTGCTATCGCGCCCGACGAGGAGCAGGGCGCGAATTCGGTTTGCGGACGCGCTCAAGCATTTGCTGGCAGCGCGCCGAGACGCTGGATCTCTTGTCGAGATCGAGGTCGCGGAGACGGTGCTCTTTGACACCCAGCGCTCCCAGCGTGACGCATGGATGAACTTCCCGACGAGGGTTGGACCGCTGCTGGCCGCTGAGCTTGGCATCGACGCGGACAAGTTAGTCGAGGCGCTGACCACTCATGTCCACCAGCTCCTCGATGATCTCGGCGAACCCGACGCTGACTTCGCGGCCCAACGCGAAGGCTGACCGGTTACGCCGATCTGCTCGGAGAGGCTGGACGCCGCCGCCCAGGATAAGCGTTCCGGAATGGGCTGACAGATTTCGCCGCTTGGCAAAGGAGGCGGGCAGCACTTCGGGTAACCGACGGCGTCCCGAATCGTGCGGCCATGATTATCGTGGGCGACGGTTCGCTTCCGCGCGTCGAAGCTTCGCGGTTCGCCGCGCTGGTCGGAGCCACCGTTCCGCTAACCCGTGAAGCTCAAGCCCCCGTGATCGACGCCGAAGAGCGTCGGCAGCCCCAATCAGGTGGTCGTGGCACGCGCGATCTCGCCGTTTCGGCGGTCAGCTATGATGCTGCCGCCCGCACCGTTGAGGCAGTCCTGTCGGCGGGTACACCAGTGCGCCGATACTACTTCACCGAAGAGCTGGAAATCAGCCCGGAGGCAATCGACCTTAACCGAGTGGAGCGGGGCATTTGCCCCCTGCTGGATACACATAATCAGTATGAACTTAACGCAGTGCTCGGTCGCATTTCGTCGGTTCGCATCGAAGACGGCCAGTTGGTCGGGCTTCTCCACTTTTCCGACACCGCCAATGGCCGCGACATCGAAGCCCGAGTTGCGCGCGGCGAGCTTGGCGCGATCTCGATCGGCTATCGGGTCACCAACTGGCAGATTTCCGAAGTCGATGACGCTGGCCACGAGACTTGGCGCGCTGTCGCCTGGGAATTGCTCGAGGCCAGCCTTGTTTCTGTTCCCGCTGATCCGAACGCCGTGGTTCGATCAATCCCGGCTGTTCCACACGGTACCCAAGAGGAAGATGAAATGCGCCGTAACATCCCAGCTGGTGCGGCTCCTGCCGCTGCCGCCACTACGATCCCTGTACCTGCCGCAGCCCCTACGGCTGTACGCATCGAGCCTGCCGCTCCTGTCGCGATCCCCGCCCCAGTCGTCCCTGAGCAGCGCGCCGCTGTTCCTGCTTCGCGGATCCTCGACCTTTGCGCCCGCACTGCAGATCTCGGCAGCGTCTTTGCCGACGAACTGATCCGCGTGAATGAAGCCACGCCGATGACCGAGGCTGAATTGCTCGGCCGGATCAGCGAGCGCCTCATCACCGCGCGTGCAACGCCTGTTATCAATGCCCGCGCCGGGTCGTCTGGCACCGAAAGCGCTGGTTACCGCGAAGCGCTCGAAGACGCTCTACTCCTTTCCGCAAACAGTGGATCGCGGGCCGAAGATCTTGGCATCACTCCTGAGCGCGCTGAGGCTTCCCGCGAATTCCGAGGCATGTCGCTACGCGAGATGGCCCGGGACTATCTCGACCGCACGGGTATTAGTGCCCGTGGTATGAACCCGATGGAAATTGCCGGACAGGCCCTCGGCTTCCGCGGCGGCTCGCTGACTACCAGTGACTTTGCCAATGCGCTCGGGAACGCGGCCAACCGCCGCGTCCGTCGTGCGTTCGAAGCAGCTCCCCAGTCGTTTCGCGCTTTCGTGTCGACTGATTCCCTCCCCGATTTCCGCCCTGCGGCAATCATTGGGATGGGCGATGCTCCAGCTCTGCTGCTCGTCACCGAAAACGGCGAGATCAAGCATGGCGCGCTGACCGACACAGGCGATACCTACAAGCTGGCCACCTACGCGCGGATCATCCCGATTTCGCGCCAGGCGATCATCAACGACGACAAGGGTCTCTTCGGCCGTATTCCGACGCAGTTTGCCAACAAGGCGGCGGATCTCGAATCCGACCTGGTCTACAGCCAGCTTACCGGCAACCCGACTGTCTATGACGGCAACCCGCTGTTCGACACTGCGATCCATAAGAACCTCGCGGCCGCCGGCACAGCAATCAGCGTTGCCAGCGTCGGTGCCGGTCGTTTGGCTATGAGCCAGCAGAAGTCGGCAGAAGGAAACAACCTGACGATCCGCCCTGTGTTCATGATCGTTGGGCCGTTGCAGGAAACTGCCGCTGAGCAGTTCCTGACTGCCGTCACCGCTCAACAGACCAGCAACGTAAACCCGTTCTCGGGCAAACTCATCCTGGTTGTCGATCCGCGCATCACCGATCTGGCCTGGTATCTGTCGGCATCGCCAGACGCCTTCGACACGATCGTTCTGGCGCATCTTGAGGGGCAGGAAGAGCTCTTCACCGACACGCACCTGTCGTTCGAGGTCGACGGCATCAAGTTCAAGGCTCGCCTCGATGTCACGTCGAAGGTCCTCGACTGGCGCGGCCTCTACAAGAACCCGGGCGCGTAACCGCGCTTTTCCACCCGTCGATGTAAGCCACGAGGACATCCGAGATGAAGAAATTGTACATTGTCGCGCTGGCGTTTCCGGCGATCGTTGCCAGCGTGCTACGGCAACCGATCGAAGGGCCGCTCACTGTCACCGAAGACGAGGCCTTGCGCCTCTATGAGAATAACCTGTTGGTCGGGGAGCCGGAGGCTGTTCCGGAGCCCGATCGGGAGGAAGAGGACGGCGACGGCCTCGAAGATCTGACCGTCGCCGTCCTGACAGAACTCGCCGGCACCGAGGGCGCCCCTCTCGGTGAAGCCACCCGCAAAGCGGACATTATCGCCGCCATTCGGACGCATCGCGAAGCTTGATCGGCTGACCGCCTCGTCAAAAAGGAAACCCTGACATGAAAAATTATGTGCAGCTTGGCGATAACGTCACGCTTCCTGCTCCTTACGCGGTCGCCAGCGGCGGCGGTGCCCTGATTGGCTCTATCTTCGGAGTTGCATCTGCAGATGCCGCCCCTGGCGCCGACGTGTCATTCTGCCGCGTCGGCGCGTTCACCTTGGCCAAGGCCGCCGGCACGGCATGGACAGTGGGCGTGAAGCTCTATTGGGATACCCCCGTCGTGCTTCAACATGATGCGGAACTCCTTGCTCGCGTGGTGTTGCCGCTCGCGGTCGCTCTGGTCGGCGTGTCGGCTGGTGTCGTCGTGCCTTTGGACAACCTCAGTGGATCCAGTCCGATTGCCCCTATTCCACTTGCCATCTCTGATTTCAAAAAGGGAGAATACAGTATCGGCGGTGTTGCAAAAACTTTGTTCGATCTGTGGGTGGGCAAGGATGAATTTGATCCCTGGACTGGGAGCAACGTCATTCCGGGCACAGGCATGGTGAATACCTCTACCGGTCAATCCGGAGTTGAATTTCCGTCTCCGATTGTGCTCCCCGCCGTATTCGATCCCTCCAACATGGATGAAGGCATCACCGCTGTGATTCATTCAAAATGGGATTTTGTCCCCTCCGAGAGCGGATGGGGATATATTTTCCGGCAGGAGCTATTTGCCAATGACGATGTTGATTACAGCAATCGATACAACGCACAGCTAAATGTGACGGCCAATGAGGCGGATAGATCCATTCAATTCACCGCCGGCAGCTATGGTGACACTCAGATTTTAGATCTGACCGCGGGCAATGTGTTTCATTCCGCAGTCTCGATGAAAACTGGCAGCATCCTAAACAGTGTCAACGGCAACGTTTCGGCAGAAGTGGCGGCAGAAGCCATCTCGGCGACGTCCTTCGGCTTAAACCTGTCTCGGACAACATCTTATAAAGGTACGTTCACCCACACGATCGAGCGTATCGAATTCTACCCAGTACAGTCGGCTGCATCCTTGCAGGCCTTATCAACGCTAGTGTGACGCTTACGGGCGCGGCAAAACTTTCTGCGTCAGAGCGATGGACATGCGATTTTGACAAGATCATCCTACCCCAATGTGCGGACGCTACCGAGACACACGCCCTTGGGCTGAGCTTCACGCGGCATTGCGCGAGTTCGTCGGCCCGTTCGATCAGCCCGCCCTCAACCTGGAATCGCGCGAACAAGTGCGGCCGACACAGGCGGCGACGATCGTGCGGTTACATGATGCTGCACCGTCGGTATCGCAGGCGCGCTGGTTGCTTGTTCCATGGTTCCACAAAGGCGCGCTGAAGGACTGGAAAGCGACCACCTTCAATGCCCGCGCAGAGACAGTGCGGACCTCTCGCGCTTATCGTGACAGCTTTGCACGTCGCCGCTGCCTCATTGCCGCAGACGGCTGGTACGAATGGAAGGGCGAGCGCGAAGACGACCCAAAAAAGAAACAGCCGTGGCTATTCGAGCCGCGCCACGGCGAGCCGATCATGCTGGCGGGCATCTGGGATCGCTGCGAAACGACTGATCAGGGCGCAGTCGAAAGCTTCACGGTAATCACGCAACCCGCCGGTGCACCACTTAACGCATACCACGATCGCGCGCCGGTCGTGCTGTTCGGACAGGATTGGGCGCGATGGCTGGATCTCGACGCGGATATTGATGATCTGCTCGGGCCGGAAAGCGCCGACCGGTTTACCGTGACGAAGAGTGCGATCCGCTAAACCCGTTCAACCTCGATATCGGTGAGCGGGTCGAGCCACACGCGATCGGCATCATCCTTGTGCGCCACGCCCGCTTTTGCCGCCGCATTTCGCGCAAGTGCTCCGGTCTCGAACCATTGCCCGGCCCTGATCGGGGTGACGTATCGATAACGCGTCACTCCTCCGATTCCTTCTCCGCCTTCAACATCTCGCCCAACGTCCGGTATTTGGTCGTCTCGCCCAGCCTATCAAGCGCAGTCGGATTGCCCATCTCGCGCAGGAGCATATTGCCCCAATTGTCGGGGTTTGGAGGGTGCCGCGTGTAGATGCAATACGTGCAGGTCACGAGCGCATCGTCATCGCAATGCTGGTTCTTACTGCCGCACATCGCTTTGCCGTAATGGGTTTTGTGCATGATCGCCATGTTCCCATAATGTTCTCGTTTGGCGATTCGGGCAACGACCATTTTGCTGGTGTCGGCAATATGGTGCCAGGCATTCAAGACCTGCTACCCCTGATCGGCGATGATCTTCCTGAGCTGCGTGACGATGACTTTCCCCCTCAAGTGCATCGCTACCTGCTCGTAACCCTCGCGATACAATTTCGCTCTGATCTCGGTCACGTTCTGGCAATCGCCTTCATTCGCGATCTGGAACGCTCTTTCAATCACTCCCAGCGAGGTCTGCACTGTAGTGGCCCTTTCAACGGCAGCGTACTCCGACATCGATCGTGTACAGAGTCGACTGGATGTTATCCGCAACGGCAATCGGGCACGCAAGAGGAGTTCACTCAGCGATCCCGACGCAATCGCCGACGTATGAATTCGAGGGAATGAATGCTCCAATCAACGCGGCACTGAGAGCCAATGATAATGCTGTCAGAATGTGCATCCGGTCTCAAACTGGCTGGTTCCGACACCGTTCCTACCTGCTCAGGATTTGCACAACATGGCAGCGCGGCGCTTCCGACCCCTCCCTAAGTGGCAGACCGCAGCGCCTCATTGATCCGCGACTGCCATCCAGGCCCCGTTGCCCTGAAACGCTCCAGGACATCGTTATCCAACCGCAGCGACACCAGCGTCTTGCTTGAGCTGACAGAGCCTTTTGGTCGACCACGGGGCTTACTGCCATTCGGAAATGCAGCCGACAGCTCCGGAAAGTCCGCAATTGGGCGGGCCTTCGCGAAATCTTCAGCGGTCCATTCGGGGTTGTCACTGTCGAAAACGACAGGACCATGTTTGTCAGAAACCATAGCGACGTACCTCCTTGCGATGAGCGCGGCGTAGATTGATGACGCGGACGACGTTGCCGCGCATCGTCACCGCCGCACAATGGGCAATTCCGTCGATGGTCCCGTAGAGACGAAGGCGACGTTCAGCGAACCGGGTGTCTTCTACGACCACGATCCCCGCGAGTTCGACTGCCCGATCCAGCGACACGCCATGCTTGGCGATATTTGCTGCGTCCTTCGCGGGGTCAAACTCGATGTCCATGCATTATCTGTAGCTACGAATTATCATCGCTGCAAGCATTATCTGTAACTACAGATAATTAATATTCGATATTCGAACACAACCGTCCGGCTAAGGCCGAGGCGGGGTTCCGTGCTTCAACACGGAAACCGACGCGCTAGGACGCGCCACGAGCGGCAGGCCTTGCCGCAACGCCCCGCACCCGTCGACCGGGCCGGGCACCATTGAGAGCTAAATCGTTATGGAGTCGTTACTACCCGTGCGTCCCGCATTGCCTGTCGCGCCTTATCTTGGCGGAAAACGTAATCTTTCGCGCCGGCTGGTCGAGCTGATCGGCACAATCCCACACAATCTTTATGCTGAGCCCTTCGTGGGGATGGGGGGATATTCTTCCGCCGGAAAACCCGCCCGACGTCCGAGGTCATCAATGACATATCGGCCGACGTCGCGACGTTGTTCCGAATCCTGCAGCGTCACTATCAGGCGTTCCTCGATGTCATCAAATGGCAGCTGACCAGCCGCGCCGAATTTGAACGGCTATTGGCTGTCGATCCTGACACGCTGACCGACCTAGAACGCGCAGCGCGGTTCCTTTATCTGCAACGCACCACGTTCGGCGGCACCGTGTCCGGCCGAAACTTCGGTGTCAGTCGCACCGCTTCCGCCCGGTTCGATCTGACAAAGCTCGTCCCTATGCTCGAGGACGTGCACGAACGGCTGGCGCGCGTGGTGATCGAGCGACTGCCCTATGGCGACTTCATCGATCGCTATGACACCCCGGGCGCGCTGTTCTATCTCGATCCTCCGTACTGGAACTGCGAGAAGGATTACGGTCCCGGCGTTTTCGAGCGAGCTGACTTCGAGCGCCTGGCACACCAGCTCGGAAAGATCGCGGGACGGTTCGTGCTCTCGATCAACGACACATCCGGAACGCGCGAGGTCTTCGCGGACTTCAACATCGCAGTCGTTCCGAACCGCTATTCGATGGCAGTCAAAAGCACGGGAACAGCGAAACACGTTACCGAATTGATCGTGAGCAACGTCTGACCACCTGGGCCCGAAGTTTCGAATTAGCGCTGTTTCGAAACTTCGGGCCGCAATCGTTCAAGCCGCATGGTGTCTGAGCCCGACGAATGCAAAGTCTCGCGGTGATGCGAAAGTCGCCTATGGCGTTATCAAGCGCGACAGCTGCCGTTGTGCGAAGCGCCATGCTCTGCCAGCATCGCATCAGCGAATTTCCCACGCCACGGATTAGCTAAATGTCAGCGCCTAATGCATCTAAGTTTTGGTACCGATTCGCTACCGCGATAGCCTCGTGCGTAGTCGGCTATATCGCAAAAATCATACTTGAGGCTTGGGGCGTGCTTGATCCCCTCTCGCGATCAGTGGGGATATGGCTCCATAGGCATATTTCGCCGACAGTTGCCGGATGGACTGTTGCGGCGCTGGTCGCGCTGATAATCTATACGCTAGTGCTATGGTGGTTCTGGCAGCGCCTGCATAGCTCCAAGGAACTGCCGATCATGGAGCAACATCCGAACTCGACCGGTGCGATGGTCACCCCTGAAGGATATGTGCGGGCGGGCTCAGGTCAGAACGCGACATTTTGGGGTGGCGGTGGCGGTGGCGGCGGCGGTCTAGTCATTGAATCAGACGGCTCCGTGCAAGCTGGCGGCGGCGGAGGGGGCGGCGGCCTCGGCTCCGGCGGTCCCGGCGGCGGTCCGGTGGGCGGAGGAGGAGGAGGAGGTGCTGTGGGATTGCCTCCGGAGTTTTTTAGAAGCCCGACAGGTCAACTCCTTATGATCGATGGGCAAATGAGATCCGCTTACCTGGCCGAAAATACGGGAGCTATGGACGGATCGACAACTTTCGCCGTACCCGAGTTTTGGGCAAACAACTGGCTCCGTCAAAATAATTTGCCTTACGATTACGAGCTGGTGGAGGCGGGCCAGATAAGGTGGACGCCAAGATAGGCGGGCGAAGCGAGGCTTACCGTCGGCTTTTGACATATTCTTCGTCACCGCCGAACGCCCCGCATTGGTTGCTACAAGACGATAAGAAGCCTTTATGCAGTGGCTACCGCGTCTTCGCGGTCAGGAACTCGGCAGGATCCACCAGCCCCTCGGAAATCAGATTAGACCACGTCTCCGCTATCCTACGCCGGGTCGGCATATATTGGGCCCGGTTGTAGGCTCCTTCCACCTTGTTCGCCGGCACGTGCGCGAGCATTAGATCGATGATAGCGCGGTCTGCACTATTGCCGTTCTCATCGGTGCGGCCCTCAGCGACCGCCCTCTCGTTCATCGTCGTTGAAAAGGCAGCGCGCCAGCCGTGCGGGACGTGACGACTGTGGAAACCTACACGATTATAGAGATAACCGATCGCGTTGGCGCTCATCGACTTATAGCTGTGCCGCTGGCTGGGGAACACGTAGGCCATGCGGCCGGTCAGTCGCCGAATCGTGCGCAGCAGGTCAATCGCCTGCGACGTCAGCGGCACCAGGTGCTCGAACTCAATCTCGTCCTTGCGATCGAGCATCAACTTCATACGCGCCGGCGGAATTCGCCATAGCGCATCTGCTGTATGCTCCCTCGTATCCCAGTCGATGCCTTCGAACTCGCCCCAGGTCGCGCCGATTACGACGCCGGGACGTACAGCGGTCAGCGCCAGCAGCCTCGATGCTGCCTTGACCACCGGCGTCGCACTGGATGCCTCGGCCGCCAGCAGCACGCCGCGCAGCTGCTCAATGCCGACGAGCGCAGGTTGCTTCCCCGCCTTCCGCACTGGCTCCATTGCCTTGGTCATTTCGGCTGGAGCCGGGTTGAAGATCGCAATACCCGCGCCCATCGCATAAACGTAGATCGACGAAATGCGCTGGCGCAGTCGTCGGGACGTTTCGCCGGCACCGCGGGTTTCGACCTTCCTCAGACACTCAAGCACCATCGGCGTGCTGATCTCGCGCAGGGGCATGCCGCCCAGCGACGGGAACACATCCTTCTCCAAGCTGGTAATCACATCATCGGCGTGGACGGTCGACCATCGCTTCAGGTTTTTCGTGTGCCATTCCCTCGCGACGATCGCGAACGTGACTTCCGAGCTCGCGATACTGGATAGCTTCACCTTCTTGCGCTCGACGCGGGGATCTTTGTTATCGCGCAGCAGCTTCCGGGCCTCGTCGCGGAGCTCACGCGCTTCGGACAGGCTGATCTCCGGATAAGGACCGAACACGACCGCCTGTTCCTTGCCGCCGAACCGATATTTGAAGCGCCAGCCTTTCCCGCCGGCCTTTGAGATGAAGAGATAGAGTCCTCGCTCATCAAAGAGCTTATAGTCCTTGTCGCGCTTCACCGCCTTGCGGGCTGCGGTATCGGTCAGCATCGCTATACCCCCAAATAGAGAATTGTGCCCCCATATCTTACCCCCAGAACTGGCGATTGGGTCAGACCCGGCTGGACACCTGTCGGGGCATAATAGACGGTTTTCCGTCACTTGAAAGAGAACAAATGGAGGCCTTGGGTAGCGCCTAGAAGGCGCTGTGGCGGAGCGGCAGGGAATCGAACCCAGACTCCTTGCGGAACGGGATTTTGAGTCTGGCGCGACTACCTCGATAAATGACGGTTTTCTGCCATTGCTATTTCGGCTACAAGGAGGGCCAGCCAAGCCAACCATTTATTGATCAAAATGTGTAAGGTTTTGTGTAAGTCGGCCCAAGTCCGATGGCGCGCTATCCCCGAGCGGCGCTGAGACGATTCCTTTTCCGGATCGTTGACAAGTGGCATCTGGAGTATGTCGCTCCAGATGGTTTTCCTGCTCATGCGTCTTCATCAAGCAAATCAACGGGGATAAATTGCTTCTGAACGGCAGACGGCGTTGCGCGCCGAACATTGATCGACGCGGCATCGAGCGTGCTTTTGATATGCGCCGCATAGAACTTTTCGATCATCTCGACGCTGGCGCGAAATTCTTGGCGATCTGGTAGATGTCCGCAACTCGTCAGCTTCGATGAGTGCCCCAAAAGTAATATAAACTATCATAGTCTTTGTGCCCTTCAGACGAGGCACCTCATACAGTTGTTGCATTCACATTCGAATTGGAATACATTATTGTATTTGAAGACGAAGGTGAATTTATGGTGCGGGTTTCTCGACAACAAAGTCGTATTCAGACCCGCGAACGTATTCGATCGGCTGCCCGGCGAGAGTTTTCACGTCGTGGCTACGGCGCGACGACGATTGACGTTATTACCGAGGCGGCCGGATTTTCCCGTGGCGCATTTTACGCCAATTACGAAAGCAAACAGGATTTGCTTCTGGAACTAATGACCGAAAGCCATGAGCAGGAGGTTGTCGCTTGGACCGATCTGGTAGCACACAGCGACAACCTTGATGCGTTATTGGCGGAACTCGAACGCCGTTTCGACGAATACGCAGCGCAACGAGATTGGTGGCTGTTGCATGCGGAGTTGCAGCTTGAGGCTGAACGCCATGAAACGGTAGGAAAGTTACACCGCCTCTATAGCGAACGCACAACCACGGGGCTCGAGGCCTTGTTTTCCGCCCTCTTTAATCGCCTGGGGGTCGCGGGGGTTTTGACAAGACAGTTGCTGCAATGGCGCTGCGAGCATTAGCTCATGGCCTCATGTTTGAGGCATCTCCAGCACAGGACAAAACCAGCCCTGGTCGCGCAATCACGTTGTTCCTACGCGGGATCTTAGCCCTCTCTGCCGAACTAAAAAGCAAGTCATGAAATCGATGTCCATTCCAAAACACATTCCGGCCGAACGGGTCTTCGCGTTCGACCTGGTGGACGACGTCGAGGCGGGCGGTCTTCACGACGCACATGTAGCGCTTCATGGTCGCGCACCCGACGTGTTCTACACGCCGCTAAACGGTGGCCATTGGATGGTCACGCGCATGGTCGATGCCCAGAAAGTGATGACTGATCTCGACAACTACTCAAGTATGGACGTCCTGCCGCAGATGCCGTGGCCTCTGCCTCGCCTAAATCTCCCACCTCAGGACATGGATGCGCCCGATCATCTGCGATATCGATTGCTGCTTCTGAGATTTCTGGCTCCCAAAGAGGTAAATAAGTTGGAACCGGGCATCCGTTGCCTGATGAGTGAACTGATCGATGCAGTTCTCGCGAAGGGGGGCACCGAATTTGTTGCCGATATCGCAGTTCCATTACCGGTCAAGACCTTTATGGGCATGATGCATATGGACTTGACGCGTTATGCAGAATTCGTGCGCTGGGCAAATGGCATCTTGGCATCGCGAACCACAAGGCAGCGATTGTTGCCCTTTATAAGAATGAACGCTTACCTGAGATCGCTCATCCGTATACGGAAGCGCGCGCCATCTGATGATCCGGTAAGCATGCTCTTGGCAGCAGAAGTAAATGGCGAGAAATTGACCGATAAACGCGTCTTGGAAGTTTGCAATTTGCTGTTTCTCGCCGGGCTGGACACTGTCACCAACGCCCTCACTTTCATCACCCGTCACCTGGCGGAAAATCCGGCTGACCAACAGCGCCTGCGCGAAAATCCAGACCAAATTCCGGGCGCGATTGAGGAGTTTTTGCGGCGTTACGCCTTCGTCACAGTAATGCGACGCGTGAAGCACGACACCGAATTGAATGGCGCATTACTTCGCGCCGGCGACAAGGTGATCGTCAGCCTGCCAGCAGCCTGCAACGATGAGCGCGCGTTTGGATGTCCTATGCATGTCGATTTGGATCGTCCCAGGCCTGGCCATATTGCGTTCAACACGGGCCCACACAATTGTGCAGGAGCGCCAATGGCGCGCATCGAGCTCCGGGTATTCCTTGAAGAATGGCTAGCCCGCGTACCGCCCTTTCACCTCGTGGAGGCCCAGAAGTGCGAAATGCGAGGCGGCAACATCATGGCAATGGAAACGTTAAGACTGGCTTGGTGAAAATCTACGCCGCAATAGCACAAAGGTTTATCTTGTCGTGACGACAGAATAGCTGATTGAATCGCGCCGGATCTGTCGGAGACTGCTGGTTTAAATTTCGCAGCCATGCGTTCCTCGTTGAGCATAGTAGAATATCGTTCTTTTGCGTCGGCTGGGTGTATTTACCTTTTTTACCGATAGACTCCAATATTCGACGGCGAATGAACCAGTCCACCATTTAAGGGCCTCACAAAAAACGATGTTGGTCGGAGATGCTGCGCGTAGGATGGCCAAAAAGACGCGGCGCAATGTCACTTGACCACATGGTCCAGCGAAGGCTAGCTGATATTTTAAGAGCACGGTTGCACTGAAACAAACCAGTTCGCGGGAGAAGAAGATGAACGGCCTGCAGCGCTTCGCAGTATGCAAGGCATGCGACAGCGAGCAAATTTTAGCGCAGCAATCGCTCCAGATTTCTCATGTTGCCGGGTTAATATTGCGATGAATAATTCGGCAATAAGAAGCAGAGAAATGCAGCTTTCCAGTGATGCCGACATTAAGCCCCGGTGGGGCGCGCTAATGCTCCTCATGCTGGTCTACAGCGTTCATTCGATCGACCGAACCGCCTTCAACGTGCTGCTGCAACCAATCGGTCGTGAGTTTGCGCTCAGCGACGGACAAATCGGTTTACTAGCAGGCTTCGTTTACACGATCCCTTTCGCGCTGGCAGCATTGCCAGTCGCTGCTCTTGCAGACCGGGTCAATCGAAAGCGACTTCTGGCACTCCTGCTTTTCACCTGGAGCCTCGCTACGCTATTTGCACGCTGGGCTGTGAACTTCCCCATGCTGACTGGCCTTCGCGCCATCGTGGGAGCGTCGGAAGCAGGATCCCCGCCGACGTGCCTGTCGCTCATTTCGGATCTATTTCCGCCCAGACTCCGACCCACAGCTGTATCAATTTTTTACATTGGCGCGCCGATCGGTGTGCTCGTTGGATCAGCAATTGCAGGCAAAGTAAGCAGTATATGGGGCTGGCGATGGGCTCTGATGGCGATCGGTCTGCCAGGGATTCTCCTCGCCTTGATTCTGATGGTCGCGCTCCGCAATCCTGCGCGTCACGTAGAGAGCGGTGGTCAAGGAACCGAACTGGCACCGGCGCGCAGAATTGTTCGATGGTTTATAAAGCCTGAGATCGCAATGACGGTCGCCGCTATGGTCGTGGCCAGTATGGTGGTGCTGGGAGTCGGAGCGTGGGCCTCGGTGTTGCTCATTCGGGAGAGGGCTGTTCCGATCGCCGAGGCTGGCATGGGTCTCGGTTTGGTGCTTGGCGGCGGCGGAATCATTGGCACCCTGTTGGGCGGCCTCGCTGCTCGTTTCCAGGCGGATGGCGACGATCGACGCCTGCTTGCGATCGCCGGTCTCGCCGCGCTGGCGGGCACTCCTTGTCTGGCCATCGCACTGATGAGCGGTTCCGGCACCATGACCCTCATCGCGCTTGTTCCCTATTCAATTCTGCTTTCGAGCTATTATGGCCCGGCATTTGGATTCTGCCTCAACCTTGCGCCCTCGTCAGTGCGCGCACGAGCGCTGGCAGTGATTTTTATTCTCTGCAACATTGTTGGCGGCGGTTTAGGACCTTTATCGATTGGCCTGCTCAGCGACTGGCTGAAAGGGGCCGGCGATCCATTCCCCTTAACTCATGCACTTGGCCTTATGGTCTTGTTATCCGCGCTGGCAGGCACATTATTTATGGGGGCTGCACTGCAAATGCGCAGAGTTGCGCATCGCGGGGATACAATGCCTGCTGAATAAGAACAAAGTCCCTTTTCCGGTCGCGGTTCGCGATCTCGGATTGATAGAATCAGTCGGTTGAAGAGCGCAAAAAAGAAATGGGCTATAAAGCACCTAACGCGAGATGGCCGACGATGAGATATTCGCTTGGTCACGCTGTTGCACAGGCTCCCCTCTTGCAGCGCGAGCATTCCGTCGCCCCGCACGAAGGGCTGCGCCTATCCGCCTTGGCGCGTTCGTCCCGCCTCGCCTCAAGGCGGGCTTTCGGTAAACAGGTGTCTCGACCTTGAATGGGATGCCTAAAGCCCCCTTATTTGCTCGCACTGCACTTTTGATGGTTTGCACCATCTTGCTTCGAACTTCCGATTTCCTCTCCACCGCGCAGCCCTCGTGTTTGTGCGGCAACAAGATGCGACACAATGATTGATCGAGTAGACTATATCATCGTCGGTGCAGGTTCTTCGGGCTGCGTGCTCGCATCCGAACTGTCTAGTACCCCCTCCAATTCGGTTCTGGTTGTCGAGAGCGGCCCCATGGATCGAAGTTTTCTGATCGACATGCCGCGTGGGATTGGCAAACTGCTCATGCCCGGGAACCCGCATGTCTGGTCTTATGGCGTAAATCGTGGCGGCAACCGAGGCAGCGAGGTTTGGGTAAAGGGTCGCGCAATCGGCGGTTCCAGTTCGGTCAACGGCATGATTTACGCACGCGGCTTTGCCTCGGACTATGACCGGTGGGCTGAACTCGGCTGCACGGGATGGGCATGGGATGATATCTTTCCGCATTTTCTGGCGATGGAAGATCATCAGCTTGGAGCAACCTCAGAGCGCGGTGTCGGCGGTCCGCTTCGGCTAACGCCCCACCCTCGCGACGCAGTCGGTGCCGAGCTGTGCGAAGCGGTGATCGAAGCAGCAGGTCAGGCTGGGATTCCGCGCGTCGACGATACAAACGCGTCGCCCGCTGGCGGCATCGCTTATCAGACCCGCAATATCTGGCAAGGCCGACGGCAGAGTGCTTCAAAGGCCTTTCTGCACCCCGCCATGTCTCGCCCGAACCTGACCGTTTCTGCCGATACAGACGTCCTGCGGATCGTGTTCGAAGGTCGCAAGGCGATTGGGATAGACGTTCGCGACAAGAGCGGTGAACGTCGTATACTGGCGAACCGAGAAGTCATATTGTCGGCAGGCGCGATCCAGTCGCCCAAGCTGCTCCAACTTTCCGGCGTTGGAAATGCCAAAATCCTTCAAGGCTTCGGCATCGAAGTGGTGCACGATTTACCGGAAGTTGGACAGAATCTGCAGGAACATTTCTATCTGCAGACCAAGTATCGGGTAACGGGCGGCAGTTTGAACAGCGAGTTTGCAGGACTGAAGCTGCTCTGGAATGTTCTAAGGTACGCGGTTGCGCATTCGGGACCGATGACGCACGCGGCTCAGGAATTGATCGGTTACATAAAAACGGATCCCGCGCTTGCCCGCCCGGATTGTCAGATTGGGGTCGGCCTATACTCGATGGGTAAGGGACCAAAGGGTCTCGTGCTGGATAAGGAGCCCGGGTTTACGGTCGGCGGATATCCGATGCATCCGCGCTCGCGCGGTGAAATTCAGATCGCATCCGCCGACCCCGACATCCCACCGGCGATCACGGCAAATTATCTCAACGATCCGCTGGATCGCGCGACAGCGGTGGCGATGGTTCGATCCCTTCGCAAGATTATGGCGCAGCCTGCGATCGCCTCAATGGTGATCGAGGAACTGGCTCCCGGTCGATCAGTCGAGAGCGATGACGCAATTCTCGATTATTATTACGACAACGGCGGCACGGCCTTTCACGTATCAGGCACGTGCCGGATGGGCTCGGACGATGCCGCTGTGACCGATCCAGCGGCACGTGTACGTGGCATCTCCGGGCTACGCGTCGTCGATACGTCGATTTTTCCCGAGCTTCCCTCCGGCAATACAAACGCGCCGGCAATGGCTGCAGGCCGCCACATCGGCAAAATGATGCTCGCAGAACGTTAAATGGGTGAAAGCCGAGGAATGTCCGAATACCATTTTCCCAGAAATAAGTTGACTGATCGGTCTACCATCATGAAGGGTGCCGTTAAGATGTCCTGAATCGAGGGCGCACGCGGAGAGCGATCGAGATGCCGAAACTCCTGTCCGTCCACCGGACACCTTAGTGATGCAGTTTCGCACGTTCGCTGAAGGGCTTTCCTTTGCCGAGGGCCCTATTGCGCTGTCGGATGGCAGCCTGATGTGCGTCGAGGTGCTTGCCGGGCGGCTGACGGCCATTACCCGATCGGGTAATCTGCATCTTGTTGCTCAGTTGGGACGAGGGCCAAACGGCGCTGCCATTGGGCCGGACGGTCAATGTTATGTCGCCAACAATGGCGGACTAACCCGGGAAGATCTCGTCTGTCTTGCCGCTCATAAGGATAGCGACCTTAATGTGCCTCCCTCCGGATGCATTCAGGTTGTTGACCTTCAAACTGGCAGTTTCGCGATCCTTTACGATCATTGTGATGGGGTAGCGCTTATCGCTCCCAACGATATCGTTTTCGATCAAAATGGCGGATTTTACTTCACCGACTATGGCAGTCTGCGGCGGGCGGGGCCTGAGCCTGGACGGGTTTACTACGCCACGACCGACGGCCGATCGATCCAGGACATGGGCCGCGATTTGCAGCGGCCAAATGGCATCGGTCTTAGCCCGCGCGGCGACAGGCTCTATGTATCGGAAACAAGCCGAGGACGATTGTGGAGTTTCGCTATCGCAGAACCCGGCGCCCTTTGCACATCGCCTGACGGCGCTTCGGAGATCGTTTTCGAAGATGCCACTCTGGCTATGGATTCGCTGGCTATCCAGGAAAATGGATACATTTGCATTGCTTGCCCGCACAATGACCTGGTGGTGAGAATTTCGCCCGATGGTTTGCTGGAAAGGTTTCCAACCCCCGCGGCCGGCCCCTCAAACATTTGTTTTGGGGGCGACGAAATGCGAACAGCCTATGTCACCTGCTTGCAATCCGGCGTGGTTCTCACAGCCGACTGGGACACACCGGGTTTGCGGCTTTCGCATCAGAGGGAGTTGGGTGAATGAACGTTGGATCGCATCACGATGGCGGACTTGATCCCAGCCTCGATCTGGCTTTGGTAACGGGCCACCCGGATCCAGACACATTCGAAACTTATAATGTGTGGCTCGTCGATGGCGCTCGGCGTCTCGGCGTCAACATGCACCTCTATTATCTTCGCGACGGCATTGCGCGGGAGCGTGCGAGCCTGTTCCTACCGGACGGGCGCACCTACATTACCCACTCCAAAGGGACGTACGATCGCGCTGAGTATCCCGGCGGTTCGAGTCTGCGCTACCATTGCGTCAAGCCATTCGAACGCTGGAATTTTAGCTGGAAAAGCACAGCATCCGAACTCACAGAAACCGCCGAACGTGCAGGGTTCGTCGCGGGCGGCCCTGAGGTGAGGGTCGAAGTCGCAATCGAAGCAGAAACCATTACCGAACCGTGGATCATCCCCCTCTCGACTGGCCCGTTCAGTCTTCAGGGTCCCGCGATGATTTCCAAAGGCGTGATGCTCGGGAAATACGAACAAATATTACATGGCCTGGGCAGCGTTTCGGTTGCCGGTGAAACATTCGATTTTGCTGGCGTTGGCCTGCGCGGCCATGTCCGCGGTCCCCGCGACACTACTGGCATGGGCTCTCACGCGTGGCTCACCGGCCACTTTTCCAGCGGCCGGGGCTTCGGGCTCAAAATCCTCTATACGCTCAGCGGTGAGGCGTATTTTAGCGAGGCCTATATCGCGAACGGCGGAAAGATAATCCGTGCCACCATTCAAGCGGCACCGACGCTTTCACGCGACCCGAACGATCGTAGCTATGTCGTCGAGTTGGACGCGCTTAGCGAAACGATCCGTATCGAGGGCACGAACTTTCACACCACCTGGATCCCTCTCGGCGGCTGGGGAAGCGACAAAGGCGGCACGCGCAAGGCGGGCGGCGGAACAGGCGCGTTCGCTTCGGGTCACGGGCTGGTGAAAGATGCTGAAAAAATCATGAGCCAATCCTGTGCTCGGTTCCTTTGGGACGGCGAGGAAGGCTTTGGAATGTGCGAGCTCTCGGGATGACAACCGCACGCAATAACACGCAGGAGAATGACAGGATGATCTTAAACGTCGAGGATGCTTTAGCGCGCGCGGAAGCGGCCACGGATTTATCGAACTGGGGAACGGACGACGCCTTCCGGGTGGGTTTGGCGAAATTGATCGAAGCGATCGCTTCAGCCGAACTGCCCGAATTCGGCAGGGCCGCGCTGGAATCCCAGATCATCGATTTGCTCAGCACACGTCTCCATTTCGTTGAAGATGAACGACTATACCCTGAGATCGTCACACAGGTGATCGAACGACCGCTGATCCTTACAGGATTGCCGCGAACAGGAACCACCATTCTTCACGACCTGTGCGCGCTCGATCCCGCTGGCCGCGCGCCACTTGAGTGGGAGTCTGCTCGCCCATGGCCGGCACCCGAAGCCGCTACATACGCGACTGATTTCCGGATTGCGCAAACTCAGGCAGAGATTGACGCGCGCCTCGAGGCGATGCCCATCCTTCGATCGATGCATCCATGGGGCGCGACACTTCCAGCGGACTGTCTGAGCTTTTTGGCGTTGAGCTTCGTCTGCTCACGCTTTGTCGCCAGCTTTTCTGTTCCTGATTATTCACATTGGCTCTCGGTAACAAAGCCGGATGGCGTCTATCGCACGCATAAGCGCGCGCTCCAGCAACTCCAATGGCGTGGTCCCAAGGGCCGTTGGATCCTGAAAGAACCACAGCACCTACTTGATCTCGAACAGCTTGTTGGCGTGTATCCCGATGCCTGTATCGTTCAGACTCATCGTGATCCAGTTCGTACGATCGCGTCAGTTGCGAGTCTCATCTGGACCATTCAATCCATGCTGCGCCCCGGGATAGACAAGAAGGAAACAGGCCGGATTGCTCTCGAGCTATTTGGCGCCCACCTTGAACGCGGGACGATCGCGCGCGAGACGAAAGCCATCGATGATCGCGTCATCGACATTGCTTATAGAGACACTGTGCTTGATCCTGTCGGAACTGTGCGGCGCATATACGATCATTTCGGCCTGCCGTTTTCGTCGGAGCATGCCAACCGTATCGAGCACCATATCGGCGATAATCCCCAGGGTAAGCATGGCGCTCACAAATATACGCCAGAGGAGTTCGGGCTCGACAAGGCAGCGCTTAAGGGATTGATGCCCGAGTATCGGCATCGTTTTGCGGATCTGCTCGAAGAGCCGGCCCGATAATCACAATGATGTCCCACTTCGACCGAGAAACGACGGCCAAGCAAGTCGGCGAAACGGGCGCGCTGCCGGGAAAGTGGGCGCTCATCACCGGGGCGTCCTCGGGCCTCGGCATTGAAACCGCTCGAGGGCTCGCCGTCGCCGGTTGCCATTTGTTTCTCGGAGTTCGAAATCCATCGTCCGCTTCTGCACTCTCAAGCGCGTTGCGCGCCGATTTCGGCTGTGAAGTGCGGGTGGGTGCACTGGATCTTGCAGATATGGATTCGGTCGCCGCGTTCGCCCGAAACGTTCTCGCGACAGTGAATGAGCTTGCTATATTCGTTGCCAATGCTGGCGTTTCGAAGACGCCACAATGGCATCTTCCGAACGGTTTGGATGTCCGGTTTGCAACCAATCACCTCGGGCATTTTCTTCTCGCCAAGATGCTGGAAAAGACGCTTGTCCGGGGTCAGGGCCGCGTAATCGTGCTGAGTTCGGCCGCGCATAAAAACCGGCCATTACGACTGGACGATCTGCAATGGCAGCAACGCGACCGCAATGATCTTGCCGCCTATGGCGAATCCAAAACCGCGAACCTTCTCTTTTGTCGCGAATGGCAACGGCGTATGGGCAATAAGGTTACCGCCAACGCCGTTCTGCCGGGCTCCGCGTTGACGGGACTGCAGCGCTTTCACGGTGAAGACCTGATCAAGGCCATCGGATTCGTCGATGCCGATGGCAATCCCAACCCGGCCATGAAAACGGTCGAACAGGCTGCCGCAACATCGGTTTGGGCGGCAATTGCTCCCGAACTTCTAGGGCGCAGTGGATTAATTCTC
Source organism: Sphingomonas paeninsulae (assembly GCF_003660165.1). Lineage (NCBI taxonomy): Bacteria > Pseudomonadati > Pseudomonadota > Alphaproteobacteria > Sphingomonadales > Sphingomonadaceae > Sphingomonas > Sphingomonas paeninsulae. The sequence continues at coordinate 689,654 of NZ_CP032828.1, read as the reverse complement.
GAAGATTGCCGTCTAGCGAATCCGATGGATGCGAATACTCATCCGTGGACTGGTTTTGACCCGGCGGTGCTGGATGACGATGCGGCGCAATCCCTTTGGGATGCCTCGGAAGAGCTGCTCACGACACTGCATCCCACTGCTACGACCGCGACGCTTAAAAACTCTTAGCCAGCACCGCCATCTTCACGCTGGCTTGGGTTCGGTCAGTAACTCAAGAATCTGCACTGCAATTGCTTTTGGACAAACGAGCAAGTCCGGCAAATAAGGATTTTGATTGTTATAAGACAAGGGTGAGCCATCTATCCTCGACACATGCAGACCGGCGGCGAGTGCCACAGCAGCGGGCGCGCAATTGTCCCATTCGTACTGCCCTCCTGAATGAAGATAGATATCGGCTTCGCCGCGGACGATTGCCATCGCCTTCGCGCCTGCCGAACCCATCGGGATCAATTCTGCGTCGAGTGTTTTTGCGACGGCAAGCGCTTCGGCTGCCGGGCGTGTCCGACTGACGAGCATGCGAAGCTTTGAGGGCGTTGCTGGAAGAACCTCAGGGCGACCTGAACACAATGTTAGATCGAGTCCCGGGAGTGCCACAGCGCCGATCGACGGGCGACCGTCGAGCGCCAGAGCAACATGAACTGCCCAATCGGTGCGGCCTTCACCATATTCGCGCGTCCCGTCGAGTGGGTCGACAATCCATACGCGGCTCTGCGAGCAGCGCGCGCTATCGTTAACTTCTTCCTCCGAGAGGACCGCGTCTGCGGGCCGTTGAACGGCCAGTGCCTCCATAATGAAAGCATTGGCAATACGGTCTCCGGCTTTGCCCAGGGTCTTTCCCTCAAACAATCGGGATTTCTGTAACTCGAGCAAAAGTCTCCCGGCTGTTTCCGCAATATGACGCGCAAGCTCCGTGTCGGTTTGACCGCTCATTTCAATAACTCCTCGACGATGAGATCCGCAGCCTGCTCAGCGGTTAGAAGCGTCGTATCGATGCGAATTTCGGGACGCACAGGAGCTTCGTAGGGACTATCGATGCCTGTGAAGTTGGCAAGATCACCACTGCGAGCCTTTTTGTACAATCCCTTTACATCCCGCGCTTCCGCATCGGCGAGTGGCGTATCAATGTGTACCTCGATAAATTCTCCAGATCCCATCATCTCCCGAACCATCTGGCGCTCGGCACGGAATGGCGAGATGAAGGCGGTTATCACAACAAGGCCCGCGTCGGTCATCAGCTTGGCAACTTCACCAACCCGACGAATATTTTCAACGCGATCCGCATCGGTGAAGCCCAGATCGCGATTGAGGCCGTGACGGATATTGTCACCATCCAGCAGAAACGTGTGACGATTCATGTGAACAAGCTTTTTCTCGACGAGGTTCGCAATCGTCGATTTTCCGGCGCCCGAGAGACCAGTGAACCAGAGTACGGCAGGCTTCTGATTCTTCAGGCTCGCATGCTTGTCCCGGGTTACGTCAAGAGCTTGCCAATGGACATTTTGCGCCCGTCGCAATGCGAAATGGATCATCCCCGCCGCCACGGTTGCGTTCGTCATTTTATCGACGAGAATAAACCCACCGAGCGTTCTGTTCGCATCGTAGGACTCGAAGATGATGGGCCGCTCGGTCTGCAGATTGACGACACCGATTGCGTTGAGCTCCAGTGTCTTGGCCGCCAGGTGCTCCATCGTGTTAACGTTCACCTGATATTTTGGCGCATGAACACTCGCCGTCACCGTCTGGGTCGCGAGCTTCAGCCAATAAGATCGACCGGGTAGCATCGCCTCGTCAGCCATCCACACGATCGTCGCCTCGAACTGATCGGCAACCTCGGGCGGATTATCAGCGATGCTGAGCACATCGCCGCGAGAACAATCAATTTCGTCATTTAGAGTGAGAGTTACCGACTGCCCGGCAACGGCGGAGGTCAGGTCGCCATTTTTGGTCACGATGCGGCCGACGGTGGATGTCCGGCCTGACGGCAAAACCCGCACCGTATCGCCAGGCCGGATCGTACCGGCGGCGATAAGACCGGAAAACCCCCGAAAATCGAGGTTCGGGCGGTTGACCCATTGTACTGGCATTCGAAATCGTTCCGCACGCGCGGTTGTAAGGTCAAGTTCTACGGTTTCGAGATGATCCATCAGCACCGGCCCAAAATGCCATGGGGTGTTTTCTGATCGACTGGTGATGTTGTCACCCACAAATCCGGAGATCGGGATCGGCGTGAACGCAGCGATCCCTATCGATGCTGCAAATGCCTTATAGTCCTCGACGATGGCATCATATCGCGCCTGATCATAATCGATCAGATCCATCTTATTTACCGCAAGAACGATATTTCGGATACCGATCAGGTGCGCAAGATAGCTGTGACGCCGCGTTTGGGTAAGCAAGCCTTTTCGCGCATCAACCAGGATTACGGCGAGGTCGGCCGTAGACGCTCCGGTTACCATGTTGCGCGTATATTGTTCGTGACCGGGTGTATCGGCAACGATGAATTTGCGCTTCTCGGTTGCAAAGAAGCGGTATGCCACGTCGATCGTAATGCCCTGTTCGCGCTCTGCCGCCAGGCCATCCACCAGAAGGGCAAAATCGATATTCTGCCCCTGTGTTCCGATCCGCTTGGAATCACTTTCGAGAGCCGCCAGTTGATCTTCGAAGATCATTTTGCTGTCGTAAAGCAAGCGGCCGATCAGCGTGGATTTGCCGTCGTCGACCGAACCGCATGTGATGAATCGCAGCAGCGTTTTGTGCTGATGCTGCTCGAGATACGCGTCGATGTCTTCGGAGATGAGATCCTGGGTTTGGTAGGATGAGGATTTGACCACGGTTGCCATCTCAGAAATATCCTTCCTGTTTCTTCTTTTCCATCGACCCGTCGCCTGCGTCGCGGTCGATCGCCCTGCCCTGCCGCTCCGACGTCTTGGTCAGAAGCATTTCCTGGATAATCTGCGGCAGCGTTTTGGCCTCACTTTCGACGGCACCGGTAAGCGGATAACAGCCGAGCGTGCGAAAACGGATTGACCGCATCACAGGCTGTTCCCCTTCATTCAGGGGAAAACGATCATCATCGACCATGATAAGCATTCCGTCGCGTTCCACCGTGGGGCGCGGCGCGGCTAGGTAGAGAGGTACGATGGGGATATTCTCGAGGTGAATATATTGCCAGATATCGAGTTCGGTCCAGTTCGAGATCGGAAATATCCGTATGCTCTCCCCTTTGTTCTTGCGTGCGTTGTAGAGATTCCACAGTTCTGGCCGCTGGCTCTTTGGATCCCAGCGGTGGTTCGCTGAACGAAAAGAAAAGACGCGTTCTTTCGCCCGACTCTTTTCCTCGTCTCGTCTTGCTCCACCGAAAGCTGCGTCAAATCCGAACTTATCCAGCGCCTGCTTCAGCCCTTCGGTTTTCCACATATCGGTATGTAGTGAGCCATGATCGAATGGGTTGATGCCTCTCTCGGCGGCTTCGGGATTATGGTAGACGAGCAATTCCATGCCGCTGTCAGCGGCCATCTTGTCGCGCAGATCGTACATCGCCTTGAACTTCCAGGTCGTATCGACGTGAAGCAACGGAAAAGGCGGAGGCGATGGGTAAAACGCCTTGCGGGCGAGATGAAGCATGACGGCGCTGTCTTTGCCGACAGAATATAACATGACCGGTCGCTCGCACTCGGCAACCACTTCTCGAAGAATATGAATGCTTTCAGCTTCAAGCCGTTCGAGATGTGTAAGAGACACGTTCTCGGGCAGCGCTTGTATGGTATCCGTTCCGCTCATCCGTCCATCTCCACTCAAGACGGCAGAGTCGACGTATCGTCGCCCTGCTTGACGATCCGATAACAATATTTGACTGATCGGTCTAGCGCAGATCTATAACGGCATCGGCGCGTAAGCCAATCATGATGACATTCGGCCTAAGTGGGATCGTCCTCAACCCAGTTGATCATCGACGATGTCCGCATCTTGGCGGTCCACCAGGGCGGCATCCGCTTTGGCATAGGGACAGGGAGCATCTCGGCTCCATGAGCTTTGAGGCACTCCTCCCAAAGTTCGGGATCGCCCTGAAACGATGAACCTTCTCCGGCCACGAAACCATAAAGCGTACACCCTTCGGGACCCGCCACCCAGGGACCGAAGGTATCGCCATATTCGAGCATGATATGCGTGCCTTCACGACAGACGATATCGCCACAACGAATCTCACCCTGGAGTATAAGGTTGATGTGATCCCCATGATGCCCATGGTTTGCGGTCATCGCGCCAGGGTCCCATTTATTGTAGAATGCAATGTAGCGCGGCGACAGTTCGATCCATTTTTCCCAGATCGAAGCGATCGTCCCGTCCCGCAGTCGAAAGCGCAACATTTCTTCCCATGGAATATCATCAAGATGCTTGATTTTAGGTCCGCCCTGCATGTCTCTTTCCTTTATTGTTCGGTCAATGCCGTCAGTGCGATGCCGGGGTGGCGCAATTCAAGTGTGCGGCGAATGCCGTCTCGCCATGATACTTTGCAGGGACCAGTGAGCGCCCGCCGTGCGGTTGGATCGGGGTAATAGTTTGGAAAGTTGAACTCTGCCTTACGAATGAACTTTGGCGACTTACCAATCAGATCGCCGACGAAATCGAAAAGCTCCTGCCAATCAACCAACTCGTCGCCGCCCCAGTTTAGGATATGGGCAGGGACAGCAGCAGCAGCCAGAGAAGGCTCGACTAGGCTCACAATATCGTCCTCGTGAATAGGTCCGATAATCAGCGGCCCCTCCAGCGGAAGATAAACCTCCCCCGTTTCTACGAAATGATCGAGAAAACGATCGATCAGCCCCGCATCCACCCCCAATCCCCCATACTGAACATTCTGGCGGCAAATTATTGTCGGCAAGTTGAGCAGCGCGGCAGCGGCGCGAACTGCCCCTTCCCCAGCCAGCTTGGTCGCGGAATATTGTCCACCGAAGCCGCCGCCAAGATCCGAACTTTCAGGATACACATGATACGGATCAGCATTCTGGGCGTAAACGCTACTTGCCGATACGTGCAGAAATGCTCGGGCAGCGCGACAATGACCCATGAGACGAGCCGCACCGTCGGCGTTGTCGATCATACCGTCTACCGCGCTGGCGGGCCGTATATCTGCTGCCACATGCAGGACGTAATCGACATTGTGCGGTACGTCGTCAAGCGAACCGCGTGCAAAATCACCAATCACGGGCGTTACGCCGAGACTTTTGACATCGTCCAGCGCGCCTACGCGACCGTATCTTGCCAGACCAATGACTGTGTTAGTGGGGGCCAGGGCGGCGGCGATTGCTCCCCCGATGCGCCCGGTTACCCCAGTGATAAGAATGCGATGGCCTGACAGCATATTGATTTCCTCAGCCTGACTTTTTGTCAGTTTCGAATTGCTTTACTGATTAGTCAATCGTTTTGAACGCCGGAGGCCGATGGCCGGGGAAACTAGCTGACGACGGTCGATATCGCAGTCACATCGCTGTATGCCGCCACTGGCGCCTCGCCAATTCCAATAAGGGCAAAAACAGATTCCGGGAACGTGTCGAAGCCGCTGAGAGAGTTCTTGAGACGGCTATCGATCATCAATCCGTGTATCAAACTGTCGATAATCGATGCCAGCCATTTACAATAAGGTCGCGACTCTTTGGCCACCAGGATTTCGCTGATAGTGTCTTCTACCAGCTGTAGATGTGTCGCGTGCCCAGCACGCACGGTTTCCAGAACCGAGGCAGGAACATTGATATCCAGAACCATATTAAAAGTTCCGGGCACAAAACCGTATTTTGCCTTTAACCGGCGCTGCGCTGCGCCAAACCATTCCATATGCTTATGAAATTTATCCATGATGGGCTCGTCGGTAGCATATATGCGCTCGATTTCGCTACGATCTGCATCCCTTACTCTAACCAATGCCGTGAGCAGCAGATCCGCTTTTGAAGGAAATGCGTGATAGAAGCTCCCTTTTTGAACGCCTGCGGCAGCACAAATCACATCCACCGAAACGGCGTGGTAACCTTGCTTCCAGAACGAAGCGGTCGCTGCGTCGAGAATGCGATCGCGTGTTGAAGCTTTCTTGATCATGCGGGAAGCTTTCGTGAAAGATTTCGCACTTGTCTAGAACAACTGAACCAACGTTTTCTGACGCGCCGAGACGACGCCCGACACGTCGCTCTTGACCGATCAGTAAAGTTGTAACAATCTTCAGACTTCCCAGCGGACGCCTGGGTCCAAAATAAACGACTATAGGAACGAGTATGCCGACCTTAGATTTGACTGGCGGATACGAACCCGCTTTCGATTTCCCCATCGCGCAGCCTGAAGATCCGGAGATGCGCGAGAGCGTTTCTATGTGGATTTCGGATGATCAGGGTCGTTTTGGCCTGCCCAGGTTCGTCATTGAAGCGGTAGCCGAGGAATGGAATTACCGAGGCATTGAGGCTAATATAGCCTTTCCCGGCGGCCGAGTGCTGATTGGTGCAGGCGGCTTCCGCCCGGATACGCCCAAGCGCGTCGAGGGACAGATTGTCACTCTCAATGCAGGTCCGCTAACGTTCGAGATCGTCGAGCCTCTGCGGCGCTGGAAAATGCGGTTTGATGGGTCGGCATATGAATCAACCGTTGCGCGTCAGATCGAAGGCGTGGTCGGCGGCACCGATCGTCGCGTCCGGATTAGCATAGACGCTATAATGGCCTGCCCGCCCTGGACACCGGGCGAACAGGCCGCTCAGCAAGGCGACACATCCACAGCTCTGGCAGTTGGGGCTGTCGGGGGACACCGGCACGAACAGTTGTTCCGTTGCAGCGGTCGCGTGGAGATCGAGGGCGATGATGCAATCGACTTCAGCGGTACAGGTCTCAGGATTCGCCGGACCGGAGTAAGGAATGTCGGTGCCTTTCCGGGACATTGCTGGCAGTCGGCATTATTTCCAAGCGGGAAGGCGTTTGGAATTCTCGCGTTCCCGCCAAGGTCGGATGGAACGGCCGCCTATAGCGAGGCATTTCTGTTTGACGGCGAAAAGAAAACCTACGGCAAGGTGATCGAAGCCCCATGGATGACAAGCATCATCCCGCATGGCGGCCCCGTCGGTCTCGTTATCGAAACAGAAGCGGGCCTTACACGGATTGATGGCATAACTCATGACACGACGTTCATTGCAAAGGACAAGCCTATGTTTGGCGACTGGGCACCCGGCGGCATTGTATCTGGAATGGCACTTCCGTTTCATCAGGGCGGCGCCCTCTACACTTGGGACGGTGAGGAAGCCTATGGAATGATCGAGCGATCGCTGCCAGTCGAGCAGATGACCGGGTAATCTTTCGGGCAGATGCGAGACTGGCGCAGACAACGCAGTCACCGACGTTAAAGATCCTGGGGTAAGCGAAACGACGCCCCAGGATCCCGATCCAACGCAATCCATTTGCCCGACTGGCTCGGCACCGACCCAGTCGACGCATCATTTATCGTACGGGAATTTGCATGCGAGTTTTCATGATAGGGGCAACGGGCTATATTGGCTCGCACGTAGCGCGCAAATTGGCGGCCAATGGTCACGAGATCATTGGCTTTGCCCGCAGTGATGCAGCTGCGGCGAAAGTTTCAGCGGAAGGGTACCAGCCTTTCGTTGGCGACATCGCAGCCACCGAAGACCTTATCCATGTCGCCAGAAGCGCCGATGCCACAATTTTCGCGGCCCAGCTCACGCTCGAAGAAGAATACCGGACGATCGGTGCGTTGATCGAGGGATATCGGAACTCGGGAAAGACTTTGATCATGACGTCGGGCACAGGGGTGCTCGGACAGCGAACAAAGGGAATCTGGAGCGAAGACAGCTTTGCCGAAGATGATCCAATCGACCCACCCAGATCTATAGCCATGCGCGTAGAATCCGAAAATCTGGTGCGCGCATCAGTGGCTATCGGAGTGCGTGGAATCGTCGCGCGACCACCAATGGTGTGGGGAGATGGTCAGAGTCCACATATAGAGTTGATCGTGCAGTCCGTGCTAAAAACGGGTAGCGCGTGCTACATTGGGACGGGCCTTAATCTCTATTCCAACGTTAATGTCTATGATCTAGCAAAGCTCTATAGTCAGATTGTGGACAAGGGTGTTGCGGGCGCCTTGTATCATGCTGTCGGTGGTGAATTGAACAATCGGTGCATGGCGGAGTTCGTGGGCCGTCGACTGGGCTGCGAAACGCGAAGCATCACGATGGACGAAGCCATCGAGCTTTGGGGGAAGTTCGCGGCCGTAATCGTTATGGGAGCATCAAGTCGATCTCGCAGTCCCCGGTCGCGTGCCGAACTCGGTTGGCAGGCTGAGCGGCCGGACATTATCGACTATATTCTCGACGATCCAATGGCTTGTAACAACCGATCGGCCAAGATACCGGACTGATTTTCGTCCTAACAAGGCGCCCTGCGGACTTAGCGATCCAGAGCCGCGAGCCTTTGCGAAGGACAATCTTTCGCGAGGCCTGCACCAAATTTCGCTGCAACGGATTCAACCCGCATGCAATATTCTGTCCTAGACGCCTCCCGATAGGTGTCGCAGTCTGCATATATTATGTTTGCGCCATCAGGCGCATTGAGCCGATCAATCAGGGACACTATCATTTTCATCACTGCAGAGAACCCGTTTTTAATGCCCATTCGGCTATCGCAACCAGCGTAAATATCTACAGATAAACCGTTTTCCGACGCCGATATTCGACAACCAAATCGGCGTTGCCCATCTTTGAAATTGGGACAATGACGGCACACCGCACGCAATATGCCGTCATTGTCCGATGTCTTCGGCAGGATAGGAGACACCGCCACAAGGTACGGTATTAAGCCGGACTATTTGGCGCCGAAGCTGTAGCTCACTGTTACACCATAGGTGGCTGGGTCGTTACGCTGGACGCTGACAATGCTAAGCGGTGCGCTGAATAGCAGCGCGTTCTCATTAACCCGGCGATTCAGGACATTGCGGCCAAATATTGCCAGTTCCAGCCGGTTATCCATCAACCCAATCGCGGCACGCGCGTTGAGCGTTCCACCTGCTGCCAGCGTGCTCGCCGCCTTGGTCGCAATGGCGTCCCTGGCAGAAAGCACTGCGCCGTCGGTGGCATCATGATATATACCGGTGCTATCGACATAATAGTTGAATGCAGCGATCGGAGTCTTTCCCTGCCACGAGTAATTGGCATTAAGTGTCATACGACCGAGGTCGAATTCCTTTTCATAAGTACCTGCGACGCTGAAAGTCCATTGCGCAACCTGTTCGAAGCGTTCGCGCGAACGATCGAACCCTGTTCCTGGATCAAGGTAACTTTTATACTCGGGTTTGACGTGAGCGCCGTTGGCCGAGAGAGTAAAACCGTCAAACAAAAGCGCCGTCAGTTCGGCCTCTCCACCATAAAAACGCGCCTTGCCCGCGTTTCCGACAATCGTTGCTGTACCGGCGGCGGTAGTAACAATCGTATTCCGCTGAATATTGCTCACATTGCTGAGAAAGGCAGCTACGTTCAGGCGTACGCGTCGTTCAAAGAACTCGGTTTTAAAACCTGCCTCGTGCTCTCGCGCGGTTTCAGGTTGAAAAGGCACAAAGCTGCTCAGACCGCCCGCAGCGCGCAAATTTTCTCCACCTGAGCGAAAGCCTTTGCTTGTTTTGGCATAAACCAGAATCGCGGGATTGAACTGATAATTCAGACCAGCAGTATAAGAGATACCATCAAAGCTGTCGCGCCGGGCAGCTCGGCATGTGATCGGATCGGCTCCGGTGATTGCACAAGAAATGAGAGAGCCGGGTGCATTAGCAAGAACAACTCGATTCGTAAGGACAATGCCCTTGTCTTCAACTGAATAGCGCAGACCGCCAGTGAAGGAAATTTTGTCGGTGAAGTGCGCAGTGCCCTGCCCGTAAATCCCCATGCTATTTGTAGATACGTCTCCGACATACAGCGTCGCAGTTTGTTGGGCGGAGAGACTAGGCAGGAAAATGGCACGAGATTGATCTATACCACTCTCTTTGAAGTAAAAAATGCCTGAAGAGAAATCGAGGAAATCCTGAAATGCCTTACCGGTTATCTGCAATTCACCTGAATATTGCTTCAGATCTTGCGCCCCGGTTGATGTCACAATGTTGAAGGGCGACCCTTCAAGGTCATTGGTCGTTGCCGCCTTGACACCGCGATATCCGCCAATAAATTTCACCGCGCCAAAGAAAGTGTCGAGGTTAATCGTTGCGCTGACAGTGTTCGTCGTGGCGAAGGCGGGCATCAAGGAATTCAATCGAACGTTATCGGTTCCGGCCACCGAATTAATGTAGTTCTGAAAGAGCGTGTATCCGCCGGGGGCAGCAACGGCGGGCGCTGCGGGCCCGAACGTTTCAAAATAAGCTTCGAGATTGGCGGCGGAACTTGGACTGATATAGCCGGTCTGGAAAGGACGGGCTTGAAAATCGGTATGAAAATGCTCTCCACTAAGCAGCACGCTTAAATTATCGGTCACTTTGCCGAGAATTTTCAAGCGACCGGTCCAGCTGTTCCGATTTGCCATATCGGTGCCAGTGTTGAGCTCGTGATAGAATCCATCGCGCTTTGTCGCGGTCACCGCTCCACGGATGGCCAGACGGTCATCGATCAGCGGTACATTTAAAATTCCCGTTATCGACCGCTCGTTAAACCGACCATAAGTCGCCGCGACTTTACCACTAATTCCGTCGAAATTCGGGTTGTTCGTTTCCATCAAAATCGCGCCACCGGTGGTATTGCGTCCGAAAAGCGTACCCTGTGGTCCTCGCAAGACCTGTGCGCTGCGAACATCGAGCAAATCGGCAGTCAGCCCATAGGCTCGTCCCCAGTAAAGGCCGTCGACATACGTCCCGACCGAAGGGTCAAGGGTGGCAAGCACATCGCTCTGATACTGGCCTCGAATTTGCAGGTTGATTGCGACCGGCGTGGAACTGGCGATCTTCAGCGTGAAGCCGGGCGTCAGTCTCGCAATATCCGGAATACGAACCGCATTTTGCTGGGTGAGTCCGGCGCCGGTATAGGCCGTAACTGCGACAGGAATGTCCTGTAGATTTTCGGCCACCTTTCGAGCTGTGACCACGATGTCGTCAAGGCTGGTACGTGAAGCTTCAGATGCTGTTGAAGCGGTAGTAGTCTCGGCGGAATTTGGCGCACTGGCTGCCGCATTTTGAGCCTTTGCGGTTGCGGGACCTAAAAGTGCGGCGGCAAGCGCCGCGCACGACGAACTGCAAAATATCAACTTCATCGAGTTAACCTCCCCCTATCCGGCCCACTCATGTGGGCTCTGTCGCAAAACTGTTATTCATTTTTGCGGCGCAGTCAATATATTTGACCACATAGTCTATTGGCTTTAATTCATCAGATTATTGAAAATCGTGTTGTCGGCGGAGAGGGCCAAACGAATTTCTCGCGCTCCATCCGAACGTGCCGATCATTTTTTAATCCGTCCCCGCATATCCATTTTAGCTAAATGGTGTTGGTTCCTAATTGGGGGTGCTTTTGCCCACGGAATACTGACGGGGCTTATGCGCTTGCGCTTTTAATGACCCACCGCCATTCTCCCAATCGTTCACTTGGGAGAAACTTAATGCGTTTTGCTTTTGCTGCTGCTGTTGCCGTCGCACTATTATCCACGCCGTCTTTTGCCGCTCCCTGCCGAGATCACGGAAAGTTCGTTAAGTGTCCACCGAAAGCGCCTGTGAAGGCTGCACGCTGCAGGGATGCCAAGGGCAAGTTCGCCAAGTGCGGTTCGCCAGGCGCCAAACCCGCCTAATACGCGACGTCTCAGGAACTGCATTTCGCGGGATCTTACATCGCAAACGATCGTGTCGAGTTCGTATCTGAGCGACAATGCTGAGACGAATCTATTACGACGGAGATTGAAATGGCCGTTGCGAAATGGGAGTTTCGCTCGCTTGCAAGCATGATGATTTCCACACACGGCGATCGGGTTGAGGCGGCGGTCGCAATCCGGCTCGCTGAAGCCGAAGTGAGTGGGAATGCAGGCGATATAATCGTCTGGAAAGAGGTCGCGCAGTGCTTGCCAGAAATTTTTGCACAACATGTGCGGCTCAACGGATCTCATGAATGAAGCTTATCCTGTCGCTGGTTGCAGTGCTGACGGTACTCGCGCCTATTTCCAGCGTCGCACGCGTCTCGCATCATCATGGTCAAAACTCCGACCGATCTTCAGCGAACGCATATTACACCGCGCGCAGCGGTCACCGCGTGCATCGCCCAATCAAGGCGGCAAATACTCCTCGCGGCGCCAGCACTCAATGTCGCGATAACAGCTGGAGTTTTAGCTAGAACCACCGCGGCACCTGTTCTCACCACGGCGGCGTGTCTCGCTGGCTTTAGTTCTACTTGTATAGTTTTGACTTTAGCTCTCAATTGCTTCGAGCAGTCGAACCAGTCATGATCGCTGCGTCGTTCAGGGAGAAACATAATGAAACGGATCATTCTCGGCGCAATTTCCGCCCTTCTTTTACCGCTTGCCCTTGCCGCTACGCCAGCCAGCGCGCGCAATTATGATTGCACGAAGGCAGGAAATGCCAACAAGGCCGCGTGCAAGGGTGCCACTCCGGCAGCACCAAAAGCTCCGCCCGCATCAACACCAGCGGTAGCACCCAAGACCACGCGCACCATGAACTATGATTGTTCGAAAGCCGGCAATGCGAACAAAGCGGCATGCAAAGGCGTAGCTGCAGCGCCAGCTCCAGCCGCACGTCCTTCACCCCGTCCTACAGCGGCCGCACCTGCCCCGTCAGCTGCGCCACGTGCACCAACAGGACAGGCAACCGCAGGTCGGGGACCTGATGGTGCGACGGCCAAGTGCCGCGACAACACGTACAGTCATTCCGCGCATCGCTCGGGAACATGCTCACGTCATGGTGGCGTTGCGCAATTCTATTAAGTGAGTTCCAAGGTCACCGGCGAGGCAATGTCCCCGCCGGTGACCAATCGGAATCACACATTTGTGTGCAAGACGGCTGAACTCCAAGCATTTAAGATTGGTAACCGCGGCTCTGGTTGATGAAGTTAGGCTTATGCAGGCGACAAACTCAGAGCCGCACTCAAGGGCCATGGAAACTGGACCCTTGAGCATCAAGCACTCAGATACCGCCAAGGACTTCGTTCCTTTACCACGGCGCTGGGTAATTCTGGGATTGCACTGGGATTGGAAATGCCCCTTTTTTGGATGTTTTGGGGGTTATTTGCGCCCTCTTTTCCACGGTTTCCCCTGTATAAGTGGCCTTTTTTGGACCCTTCGAAGGCAGGGGTCACAGGTTCCAAATCCTGCTGACGCCCATGGCGTCTCGTCTCACCAGCTTACCAGCCGCTATGAAGACCGATTTCTTCAACATAATGCCACCGCTGTGGGCAACCGTGCCGGAAGTCCTGTCGCTCCCGAAGCCAGAGCAAAGCGGCTTTGTGAACAGCAACGGCGCGCGACTTTATTACGCCGCGTTCAACCACCGTGGCGGTTCGCCGGTCATCCTGTTGCACGGCGGCTTCGCATCATCTGAGTCATGGGGCTTCGAAGTGCCGCGTCTCGCCGACAACCACGAGGTGATCGTCATGGATAATCGTGGTCACGGACGGAGCGGGATCTCTGCGACGCCTCTCAGTTATGAGCAGATGACATCCGACGTCATCGCGGTCCTCGACGCTATGCATATCCGCAAAGTGTCGGTGGTAGGCTTGAGCGATGGTGGCATCATCGGTCTCATCCTCGGCTTCCGCTATCCCGGCCGCGGCGCCCTTCATGGGGTGATCGTGGCGTTTCTAGGTGGCCACGGCAACTAGGTCGTGAACCCATAAACGGGATTCCCAAAGCGGCGTTGATCTGATTCAGAGTCGCGGCATGAGCCGCTATGATTTGACCGATTTCGAATGGCGCGTACTCGCACCGCTGTTGCCGAACAAGCCGAGGGGTGTGCCGCGTGTTGATGATCGGCGCGTTCTGAACGGCATTTTTTGGGTGCTGCGTTCGGGTGCGCCGTGGCGCGACCTGCCCGAACGCTATGGGCCGAGGACGACCTGCTACAATCGCTTTGTGCGCTGGCGAAAGGCGGGCGTGTGGGACCGGCTGATGGACGCGATCACGGCGGCCTTTGATGGCGACATCCAGATGATCGACAGCACTTCCATCCGGGCGCACCAGCAGGCTGCGACGGCAAAAAGGGGGGTCGAGATCATTGTCTCGGTCGCTCCCGGGGCGGTCTCACGACCAAGATCCACGCGGTCGTCGACCGGCAAGGCCTGCCGATCCGGCTCGGCCTGAGCGCGGGGCAAGCGCACGATGCTCCCGCCGCGCTGACCCTGCTCGACCGGCTTGATCCGCGCACCATCGTGCTCGGCGACAAGGCTTACGATGGCAACGCCATCCGCGACCTGATCGAGAGCCAGGGCGCGGTGCCGAACATCCCGGCAAAGTCGAACCGCAAGTGGCGCCCCTGCTTCTCGAAGACGCTCTATCGCGAGCGCAATCAGGTCGAGCGCTTCTTCAGCAAGCTCAAGCACTTCCGACGCATCGCCACCCGCTACGACAAGCTCGCCGACAATTTCATCGCCATGGTCAAACTCGCCTCAATGCGCCTGTGGCTCCGCGCTTATGAGTCTACGGCCTAGCCCGTACATCCGAAAAACCGCTCCAGCCTGAGTATCTGCGCCACGTCCTACTTCGTTGGATAAAGTCTCCCCTGTAGGAAATTCAATCACCTGTGTGCCTTTCAAGAACGTTGCGGTCGCCAGACGATGCGCCCCTCAATGATCGTGGCCGCGACGTTTGCGGCGCTCAACATAGACAAGGCGTCCGCAAGTCCGGTTCGTAACAGGCACAGGTCAGCAATTGCACCGTGCGTTACGCGACGCGGCAGGCCACCGGGATCAATCTGCGCACCCAGATAAAGGTTTAGGGCGGTCCGGGGCGGCACGGCCTCCTCGGCACCCAGAATGATGCCTGCACGCGTCCGTCTTGTCGTCGCCGTTTTCATCGCGGCCCAGCAATCGATCGACCCATAAGGCGCGTCCGAACTGCCAGCGACAGGAATGCCTGCTGCCATCAATGACGCGCAACGATACAAGTCGTTCCGATCTGCCGCATCCACATCGGTCAAATAGCGATCGCCGTGTGCACTGATGAAATTCGACTGGGTTACCACTCGAAGTCCAAGCCCCGCGATCTCCGGGATCGCCGCTGCCGGGATAACACCGCCATGTTCAATACGATCACCGGGCAGCGCACCCGCATCCTGAAACACGGCGAGGACCAGACCCAGTTCGGCCGCCGTCACGCAATGCACAGCGACCGGGCGGTTCCATGCCCGTGCTTCTTTGATCCACGCAATGAGTTGATCGAAGGGCGGCAAGTCACGCTCATCCAGCAGAATTTTCACGGGTGCCGTCGCGCCTTCGATCCGGCCGCGGCTCATCGCGAGAACCCGTTGCGGCATCGCGGCCGTCAGAAGCTCGGCTACGGCAGCATCGTTTCCCGCGCTGGCGTCGGTGACTTCCGTGATGCCAAGGGCCGCCAGTTTTTGGCCGAGGGCCGCAAGTGATGGGGGAGAAACACCGATCCGCGTGCGTAGCCATGCGTCGCCGCGCCAGAGGCGTCCTGTTGCTTGGCCGGACTGGTCGCGTTCGAGTTCCGGGCTGTTTTCGCCGACGATTTGCAGGGCTTTGCTGTTCAGAATCCAGAGTGCACCAGTGCGATCGAGTGCTCTCGCGGGATGGTGGGGAGCGGCGCTGTCGAGAGTGTGGCGGTCGAGGGTTTCCGCCATTTTTACGGGCAATCGGATCGCGCGCAGCCATTCGCCGGGGGCTAAACGCGCGCAAGCGGCCCTTATTGCGCGTATTATGTCGTTAATATTGTCACAATTGGACAGATCGAGCGAGGATTCAGCCGCTGCGGTGGCAAGAAGGTGGATATGATGGTCGATCAAACCAGGGATCAGTGCCCCGCCCCGCCCGTCGAGAATTTTCCCCGGGCCCGACAGATTAGGGGCGATGGCGGCGATCAGTCCGTTTTCGATACGGACATCCAGCCCGTTGCGCCCTTCGATTTCGACGTTGCGGATCAGCAGGTTGTTCATGCGGCAACCGATGCGGCGATGCCCGCCATGGCCGCATCGACCATGAATCCCCCGCCCCGTGCGACTGCATCCAGCGCAGCTGTGGCGGCGGCAAGTCCCGTCAGCGGATCGGCCAGAGCGTCGCCAATGAAGCGCGGCGCACCGCCCGCGGTCCAGCGCACCAGTCCGCCCGCAGCAGCCGCGTCGTCGCCGAATGCAACGCGGTTTGTCTGTGAACCCGTCCAGCCATAACCGCTGATCGCGACCCAGATCAGCGCGGGGTTGAGTGCAAACAGTCTTTCGGGAGCAAGATCGCCCTTATCGAAAACCCGCCGTCGGGCGCTGCTGATAATCACGTCGGCCCCATGAAGCCGCGCGCGCAATTCGGGGCCGTGGAAATCCAGTGCGACACGTTCCTTGCCGCCGTTCAACCGGACATCGAACGCAGGCGCAGAGGTCGCGGTCGTGTCGGGCCGCGTGATGCTTTCGACCTTGACGACATCCGCGCCCATTGCCGCAAACACACTGCCGCAGAGCGGTCCTGCCCACAAGCTCGACAGATCGACAACGCGTAACCGATGCCTGTTTGGGACGCCGCCCGCCGCCATTTTCCTGATCAGATTTGTCGCCGGAAATGCTTCACCGACCCGCGCCACGGGCAGACCCAGCAACGCGCCTTGCTCGATCAGGTCTTCGACGTCTTGTTCGACGGCCCGCCGTCCGGCCAGCCATGCGGGCATCAGTTCGGAATCACTTTCGCGCGCCAGATTAAGGGCCAGCCATCCGTTGGCCGCCCGGATCATCCGTGCGCTGTTATTGGCTGACCGCACACCAGGTTCTCCCAGGGAAACGGCTTCCGACCGGTCGAAGACCGCAGACGGGTCCATTTTCACGGCATTGCCGATTGTCGCGCTTCGGACCGCAATTTCGTCAACCCAGCGGGTCGCAGCCGATAGCGCGCGCTTCATAATGCCGACTGACGGAAGCTTTGGCGCAAGTTCACCACGGTTTCTTTATTCGGACAGCATGGCGTTAAGTCAAAACGATTTGGGCAGCCCGAGGACATGCGTTGCGACATGGCTGAGGATCAGGTTGGTCGAGATCGGCGCGACCTGATAAAGTCGCGTCTCGCGGAACTTGCGTTCGATGTCATATTCCTCGGCAAAACCAAAGCCGCCGTGCGTTTGAATACACATATCGGCGGCATACCAGCTTGCCTCGGATGCCAGCATTTTCGCCATGTTCGCCTCGCTCCCGCAAGGCTGCCCGGCTTCGAACATGGCAGCCGCCTTGTCGACCATCAGTGCCGCAGCCGAGATCTGGACATGCGCGCGGGCGATCGGGAACTGTATTCCCTGATTCTGGCCGATTGCGCGTCCGAAAACTTCGCGTTCTCCGGCATAGGCAGCGGCGCGTTCGATGAAAAACCGTCCGTCGCCGATACATTCCGCCGCGATCAAAATCCGTTCGGCATTCATGCCGTCGAGAACGTATTTGAAGCCCTTGCCCTCGACACCGATGCGATTGGCGACGGGTACGCGAAGCTCGTCAAAGAACAATGCGGTCGTCGCGTGGTTCAGCATCGTGCGGATGGGCTGAATCGTCAGTCCATTGCCAATCGCCTCACGCATGTCGACGAGGAGCAGGCTCATCCCGTCCGAAGCCTTGGCCGATGCGTCGCGCGGCGATGTCCGGCACAGCAGCAGAAGCAGGTCGGAATGTTCGGCGCGGCTGATCCAGATTTTCTGGCCGCTTACGACATAATCATCGCCATCGCGGCGCGCCGAAGTGCTGATCCGCGTGGTGTCGGTGCCAGCACCGGGTTCGGTGACGCCGAAAGCCTGCAACCGCAATTTACCCGACGCAATATCGGGAAGATAGCGCGCTTTTTGTTCAGGACTGCCGTGGCGTAAAATGGCACCCATCGTGTACATTTGGGCATGAGCGGCACCGCCATTTGCACCGGCGCGGTGGATTTCCTCCAGAACGGCGCAGGCGGCCGACAAGCCAAGGCCAGACCCGCCAAACTCCTCTGGGATCAACATTCCGAGATATCCGGCCGTCGTCAGCGCAGACACGAATTCGGTGGGATATTCCCGATCACGGTCGAGTTTGCGCCAGTATTCGCCGGGAAAATCTGCGACGAGCCGCTGAACTGCATCACGGATTTCTGCGTGCGCCACAGCGCCGATTTCGGAATTACTGGTCATAAATCCTGATACCGCAAAACCTACAGGTGTCCAGACGACATAGCTAACCAGGTGATCCTGCAAGCAACGCGATCTGGCCTGTCAGGAAAAGATCGGGATTGTCGGCACGGCGCAGCATCGGTTCGCGGACCTGTTCGTCGGTGGGAACGAAAAAACGGTTCGCCTCGACCGCGTCGGCAAGCAGATCGCCGACTGCATCCGGTTCCATCACGGCATATTGCGCACCCGGCCCGCGCGGCGCGATGCCGGGGGTCCATGAACGGATCGTGCTGCCGATCGCGGTTCGAACGGGACCGGGACACAGGCATGTCACACCGACACCCTGTGGCTGAAGATAAAGGGACAGCCCTTCTGAAACGCCGATCATCGCCGCCTTGCTGGCGACATAGGGCAGGCGATCCCACGCATAGGGAAACAGCCCGGCAAACGAAGCGGTATTGATGATGTGTCCGTGCCCGCGCGCAATCATGCCGGGGATCAGTTGATGAATGGCGCGAATGGCCGACATCAGGTTGAGGTTCAGAATGCGTTCCCATTCGCTGATCGGGATATCTTCTGGTTTGCCAGAGGCGAGGACGCCGACATTGTTCATCAGAATATCGATGTCGCCGAACCGACCGTAAACAGTATCCAGCACATGGTCGATGGCATCGTCGCGCCCGACATCGACGGCAACGGCGATCGCCTCCCCCCCAGATCCACGATGCTTGCCGCCGTCGCTGCAACGCCGGCCTCGTCGATATCGGCGAGGATCAGGCGTGCACCCCGCCGGGCGAAAGCATGGGCCGCACCACGCCCGATGCCGCTCGCCGCGCCGGTTATCAGTGCGGTATTCCCCGAGAATAAAGTCATTCGCCCGGCACGGCGGGCTTGGTCAGCGATACGACGCCACCCTCTCCCTCGATCCGCGCCCATTGGTCGCGGATGACCTGTTCCATGATCGACGCTTTCGGCCAGCCCGAATAGACCGCAAAGTGGACGACGAATTCCATCATCTCGTCATAGCTGATGTCGCCGCTTTTCATTGCCGCATAGACGTGCGCGGTGATCGGGACGACGGTGTCGGCGGCACCGACGCAAGCGAGCGTGATCCAGCGACGCGTGCGCATATCCAGCCCCGGACGCGACCACATTTCGCCGAACACGAAATTGGCGATCCCGGCCTGACGATAAGGGCTGTCCGATGGCGGCGCGGGCGTGGTCATCGTGTACTGAAACCAGTCGCGTCCATATTGTTCGCGCTGTTCGGGCGTCATGATGGGGGGTTTATAATCGGTCATGGTGTTCCCTTTGGATCGGATGATGCCGGGTCGAAGATTGAGAGAAAGGCGGATGCTTCGCCGACGATATGTTCAGCGGTGCCACCCTCTCGCGTGAGGAGTGCCGCGAACAAATCGACGTCTTTTGCCAGCAGTCTGGCACCGTGCGCGAACGACTGTAGATCGGGCAGGCGCGACAAAATCGCATGAGCTTCGCTGTTGCCGCTGCTTGCCGCAATCACGCGCGACAGGGCGGCGGATTCGAGACCCAGAACGCTGCCGCAAAATGCTGCTTCGTGCGCGAGCATCAGGTTCGCCGTAAGCAGGGCGTTGTTAATCAGTTTGGCCGCCTGCCCCGATCCGATTTCACCCAGTCGCACGACGAGCGAGGCAAAGGTTTCGGCAAGGGGAGCAAAGCGCGCGCAGTCGGCCTGACTGCCGCCCATCATCACCGTCAGCGTTCCTGCAAGCGCAGCAATGGCCCCGCCGCTGACGGGTGCGTCGATGACAGCGATCCTACGCAAAGCCGCCGCTTTGCCGATGGAACGACAGGTATCGGGATGAACCGTCGACACGATGGCGATCATGCTGCCCGGTGTCATCGCCACCAGCGCCGCGTCGCAAACATCGCGGACGCCGGCATCGTCTACGACGCAAATGCACAGGATATCGACACTGGCGGCAAGTTCGGTGATCGAGCCAGCGACCTTTGCCTTGCCCGCAAGGATTTGCAGGCTTTCGGGGCGACGTGCCCATAGAGTCAAATCATAGTCGGCCCGCGCGATGCGCTCCGCAATCGGCGCGCCCTGATTGCCAAGTCCGATGAAACCGACGCGGCTGCGGTCCCGGATTGCGGGATTTGTAACGCCTGACATACCCTCTCTCCCGCCGTCCGTCTGGATCGATCTGGTTTCAGGCTAAGGGTGCCCAAGTCAAAGTCAAGGACGGTTTACATAACGGCTATTGCGACATGAGGGCACGGTGCGATCCGTTCAGGACATCTTCGAGCGCGCGTTCCAGCCAGTGGCGCGCGATTGGGTCCACCGCACCGACAAATGGTGTGAGCGGGAGCAAATGGCGGTAAGTGAAGAACCCGGCGCAGAGCGAAAGGATCGCAGCGGCGCGGACTTCGCCATCGTCTCCACCGAGCCAATTTGCCAATGGCATGACAACCTTTTCCTGCATCATCCGTCGCGCAATCGCCTGCGCCAGAGGGTCGGATGTGGCGTGGATCACCATCGGCAAAGGATCGGGGAGAGTGTCACTTTCGTCGGTCA
Organism: Sphingomonas paeninsulae; assembly: GCF_003660165.1. Taxonomy (NCBI): domain Bacteria; kingdom Pseudomonadati; phylum Pseudomonadota; class Alphaproteobacteria; order Sphingomonadales; family Sphingomonadaceae; genus Sphingomonas; species Sphingomonas paeninsulae. Next base: position 668,809 of record NZ_CP032828.1, on the reverse strand, counting down.
GATGCGCAACGATACTCTGTGCCAGCCCCGGAAACTCATATTGCCCATGCGAGGGCAGTTCGCTGAGCACTGAGTCCAGCGCCGTTTCGAACAACTGCTCTTTCGATCCGAAATAACGGATAACGAGCGCCTGATTCACATCGGCTTCGGCAGCGATGTCGCTGATCCGGGCCTGTGTATAATCGCGGATGGCAAAGACCCGTCGCGCCGCTGTCAGGATACGTGCGCGGGTATCCACGGCGTTGCGAGGCCGCATGACACGGGGAGTCGCTTCTGGGTGCGCAGGTGACTGAACGGCTTGGGTCATTGTCGCTAAGGCATCCTTTTGCGGGACGCTCAAGTCAAGCAAAACAGCGTGGTCCGCTGTAGGTGCGCACGCGCGGCCGGCGTCCACGAGACATATGTAAATGGCTGTTGACATCGTTGGTGTGCGCAGCCAATCTGGCCTGAGCAAACGGAGCGCCGTCGTTAAGAGCAGGCCTCCCCCTTTAGGAGAGAAGAATGACTGACGCCCCCGCCCCCAGCGCACTCCTGCGTATCGGTAACGACGATTATTCAGAAGGTTCGGGGGGTACGTACACCCATCTCAACCCCGTGACCGGCATCGCGCAGGCGACGATCCCGCTGGCTGGTGCAAAAGAGGTCGATCTCGCGGTCGAACGTGCGCTCGCCGTCAAGGAAGAGTGGCGCCGCTGGACCCCCGAACGCCGCCGCGATGCGATCGCCAAACTCGGCAGGCTTGTGCGTGAGAATGTTGCTGAGTTCGCCCGGCTTGGTGCTCTCGATGGGGGCACGCCGCTGCCGTCCGGTATGCATATGGCGACGCTGTCCGCCGATTGGCACGACTATTATGCCGGTTGGTGCGACAAGCTCGACGGGCAAATGTATTCGACCTTCGACACGCGTGGGACGTTTTCCTATTCGGCACCCGAACCCTATGGCATCATCGGGATCATTATCACCTGGAACGGCCCGCTGATCTCACTCGGCATGAAGGTCGCGCCTGCGCTGGCCGCCGGCAATTGCGTGATCGTGAAGCCTGCCGAACTGACGCCCTTTGCTCCCGATTTTTACGCACGACTGGTCCGTGAAGCAGGCATTCCCGACGGCGTGTTCTCGCTGTTGCCCGGTGGTATCGACGCTGGCGAGGCGCTTGTCCGGCATGAGGATGTCGAGAAGATCAGCTTCACTGGCGGTCCCATTGCGGCGCGCAAAATCCTCGCGATGTGCGCTGAACAGATGAAGCCCGCCGTTCTGGAACTGGGTGGCAAATCGGCCAGTCTGTTGTTCCCCGACACCGACATCGACGCGGCCTGCGAACGCGCGATTCAATGGACGATTGGGGTCATGGCCGGGCAGGGATGCTCGCTCCCCACTCGCCTTATGGTGCATGAATCGATCCATGATGAGGTCGTGCAAAAACTCATCGCGATCACCAATGGATATAAGGTCGGCGACCCGATGGCAGAGGGCGTGCGCGTCGGGCCGTTGATCAACAGCGCGGCCGTGACCCGCATCATGGGTATGCTCGATCGGGTTCGTTCGGAGGGGTCGGGCAAGATCGTTCTGGGCGGCCAGCGTTGCGGCGGGCCGCTCGAAGGGCTGAACTATATCGAACCGACGATCATCACGGATGTCGACCCAGCCAGTGAAATAGCGCAGGTCGAGATTTTCGGGCCTGTCCTGCTCGTCCTGAAATTCTCGGACGAGGATGAGGCTGTGCGCATTGCCAACAGCACGAAATATGGCCTGGCCGCCTATATCCAGACCGACAATCTGAAGCGCGCCCTGACGCTGGCCGAGCGCCTGAAATCGGGTGGCGTCTATGTCAACGGCGCACAGCAGATCCATCCGTTTACGCCATTCGGTGGCCTAGGCGTTTCGGGGTTCGGCAAGGAAGGCGGACGCGCCGGGATCGACGAGTTCCTGCGTTATAAAACTGTCAGCATCGCCTGAAGAAACAGATTGCGGGCGCCTGTGACAGCGCCCGCGATTATGTGGCCGTAATCGGCAAGACCTCGGTCTGACCCGCATCGGGAGCTTCGTCCTTCCAGCGCACCGACCCGAATGGCCGTTCCAGCCTGCGCCGCACGCGCAATGGTGCATCGCCGCTGTGGAAGTGCTCGGCGGCCTGCTGGATTTCGATTTCATCGCCGGTGTGGCGACTGCGCAGGCGCAGATAATCGAGCCAGGTCGGGCAATGAAACCGTTCCGTCCATAGCGCCGGTTCCGAAATATCGCGCGCGATCGACCAGTTATACGCGCCGTTGCGATGGCGCGTCAGCTGCACCTTTTGCATGACGCCATAAAATGCACGGGCTTCATCCGGCTTCACGCAATATTCGATTTCCACAACGATTGGCCCGCTGCGCGCGGTCAGGGCGAGCGCGACATCGGGCGCGCCCATATCGATGGCTTCTTTATCGCCGTCACTGGCGGCCGGCATCGGCAGCCAGCGCCCCAGCAAAGGCGTCAGCACCATCAATCCCGCCGAGGCGAGCAACGCGACGCTGGCACCGTGACTTTGTGCGATTGTTCCCCACAGCCAGCTTCCGAACGCGATCCCACCGCAGATCGAGGCCTGATAAGCGGCAAGCGTACGCCCGGCAACCCAGCGAGGCGCGGACAGTTGAATCGCGATGTTGAAAACCGTCACGCTGATCATCCAGGCGGCACCCGCCGCGATCAGCACGATGCCGGTCAGCAATACGGATTTGCTAAACGCTTCGACCGCGATCGCCGCCGCCATGACCAGCGCACTGATGCTGACGACCTGTTCGCCACTCAGAGATTGACGAAGCCGACCGATATTGAGCGCACCCGCAACGGCGCCAATACCGAACGTGCCGAGGATCAAGCCATAGGTTTCCGCGTTGCCGTGAAGCAGATCGCGGGCAACCAGCGGCATCAAAGCCGACACCGACCCGCCTGCAACACCAGTTGCCAGCGTGCGCCAGAGAACGATGCGAATCGAGGGCGAATGGATGACATACCGAAAGCCCGAGGAGATCGCACGATGGAGCCGTTCGGGTGGCAAGCGCGACGGAAGCTGGATGCGCCGCCAGAGCAGAAGGACGATCAGCAGCGGCACATAGAGAAGTGCGTTTGCCGTAAACGCAGCCACCGCCCCCGCCGCAGCAACGATAATGCCACCGATCGCCGGACCAAAGCTGCGCGCGATATTATAGCTGATCGAATTCAGCGCGATGGCTTGCGGCAACGTATGTGCCGGCACCTGTTCGCTGACCGAGGCCTGCCACGCCGGGCCGAACAGCGCCATGCCGGTTCCGATCAGGAAGCAGAAGCCGAGCAATCCCCAGGGCGTGATGAGACCCAGCGCCGTAACAACCGACAATGCCGTCGCCCCGGCCAGCGAAACCGAAAGTGCGAACAGGCCAACTTTGCGCCGGTCGTACATGTCGGCAATCGCACCCGCGGGGATAGAGATCAGCATGATCGGCAACATCAACGCGGTTTGCACCAGCGCGACCATCGATGCGTCCGTGGTCAACTGGATCATCGACCATGCCGCGCCGACCGCCTGAATCATCAGGCCGAGGTTGGACAACAGGCTGGCGCTCCATATCCGTCGGAAAAGCGGCGTGCGCAGCGGCTCGCCTATCCCACCTGTACGCGGGGAGCCGTGGTCACGGTGGCATTCAATGGCTCGGTTATTTCAATTTCTCCCTGTCGAAACGACCATGGCGCATTCGCGCAGCGGATTCGACAGCCCATTGAATGCAATTCGAATTTTATTGCTCATGCAAACTGTCCTCGCTCTCTTTGTTGACGCAGAAGCGCGCGGCGTGACAAGGCCAATCGAGAAAACAATTCCAGGGCGTAGCGAAAATGGTGCTTTCAGAAACTCAATTGGCAATCAAAGACGCCGTTCGCAGCTTTGCGCAGGAACAGATCCGTCCCAACAGTGCGTCATACGAAGCGGCGGGCAGTTACCCACCCGCATTGTTCGTGGAGCTGGCCGCCCTGGGCCTGATGGGCATGACCGCGCCCGAAGAAGCAGGCGGCGCAGGTGCAGACTATATCTCTTATGCGCTGGCGCTGATGGAAATAGCGGCTGCCGATGGCGCATTGTCCACCATCGTTTCGATCCAGAACAGCCTGCTGGTTTCCGGTATCCTGCGCTACGGCACCGACGCGCAAAAGGCGCGTTTCCTGCCCTCGCTGACCAGTGGAAAGATGATCGGGGCATTCGCGCTTACCGAAACCGATGCCGGGTCGGACGCGTCGGCGATCCGCACGCGCGCCACGCGGGTCGATGGTGGTTGGCGGCTGAACGGGACCAAACAATTCATCACGTCGGGTCGGATCGCAGGTGTCGCAATGGTGATTGCTGTGACCGATCCCGACGCAGGAAAAAAGGGCATTTCTGCCTTTCTCGTGCCCACCGATGCCCCCGGCTATTTCGTCGATAAAGTCGAGCATAAGATGGGACAGGCCGCATCGGACACCTGCGCGCTGCGGTTCGAAGATGTTTTCCTCGAAGACGCGCTGCTTTTTGGCATCGAGGGCGAAGGCTATCGGCTCGCGCTATCCAATCTCGAAGCCGGGCGCATCGGCATCGCGGCGCAATGCGTTGGCATGGCGCAGGCCGCGCTGGAAATCGCGGTCGGCTATGCCAAGGACCGCCGTTCGATGGGCAAGGCGATCGTCGAGCATCAGGCAGTCGGTTTCCGACTCGCTGATCTGGCCGCGAAGCTGGAGGCGTCGCGTCAGCTCGTCCTTCACGCGGCCAGCCTGAAGGATGCGGGACTGCCCTGTTTGACCGAAGCGTCGATGGCCAAGCTATTCGCGTCGGAAACGGCCGAACTGGTCTGTTCCGGCGCGCTTCAGACGTTGGGCGGTTACGGCTATCTCGAGGAATATGGTGTCGCGAAAATCTATCGCGATGTCCGGGTCTGCCAGATCTACGAGGGCACGTCCGACATCCTGCGCATGGTAATCGCACGCGCCCTGTAGCCAGGCGGCGGCGCTGAATTCGTCCCAGCCCGATGCATCACGAACGGGCGTTTGCGCGCCCTCCCCCGCCACGCTAACAGCGGCGGCACATTTTAAGCGGAGAAAATAGATGGACCTGAACGGAATTGCGGCGATCGTCACGGGCGGCGCATCGGGCCTTGGCGGCGCGACGGCTGCGCGCCTTGCTGCGGCGGGTGCAAAGGTCGCCATTTTCGACCTGAACGAAACCGTCGGCCGCGAACATGCGGCGCAGATCGGCGGCAGTTTCTTCAAGGTGAACGTCTCCGACGAGGATAGCGTTAACGAAGGCATCGCAGTAGCCGAAGCTGTGAACGGCATCGCGCGCATCCTTATAAACTGTGCCGGTATCGGCAGCGCGATGAAGACCGTCGGCCGCGAAAACGTGCCGCATTCGCTCGATCTTTTCCGCAAGGTCGTCGAAGTCAATCTGATCGGCAGTTTCAACACGATCTCAAAATTTGCCGCCCGCCTGATGACCGCGGACGTGATCGGCGAAGAACGTGGGGTCATCATCAACACGGCGTCGGTCGCCGCCTATGACGGACAGGTCGGACAGGCCGCCTATTCGGCATCAAAGGGTGGCATCGTTGGCATGACGTTGCCGATTGCGCGCGATCTGGCGCAGAGCAACATTCGCGTGATGACGATTGCACCCGGCCTGTTCCTGACACCATTGCTGATGGGCCTGCCCGAGCCCGCGCGGATTTCGCTCGGCCAGCAGGTTCCGCATCCAAGCCGCCTCGGCAAGCCCGAAGAATACGCTCAGTTGGTCGAATCCATCGTCCAGAATCCGATGCTGAACGGCGAAGTCATCCGCCTAGACGGGGCAATCCGCATGGCGCCACGCTGACTGTTATTATCAATCATCGACGCTGGGCAGCTCCCGGCGTCGATAACACTTGCCTGAAGATCGCTAACGTGGTTGCCTAGGTCGATAATTAGGTCGGCTTGGGAGAGCAGGATGAACGATCAGGACAAGAACACAACGCCGGGTCAGGCGGTGTTCTGGACGGCACGCAAACGTCATTATACTCTTTTCATCCTGTGCCTTGTCGGCGTTTTCAATTTTATCGACCGGCAGATTCTGTCGATCCTGCTCGAGCCGATTAAACACGATCTGCAAGTCACCGACACGGCGATGGGCCTGTTGTCCGGTGTTGCCTTTGCCGTTTTCTATGTCACCGCCGGTTTTCCGCTCGCCCGGATCGCCGATCGCGGGAACCGGCGGACGCTGGTCGCCGCGTGCCTTACCGTATGGAGTGTGGCGACCGCATGTTGCGGCATAGTCACATCCTATATCCAGCTGATCCTTGCGCGCATGGGCGTTGCGGGCGGAGAGGCCGGTGCCTATCCGGCATCGCAATCGATGATCGCCGACCTTTATCCGGTGTCGCAGCGCGGGCGGGTGATCAGCATCCTGCTGGCGGCGCAATCCATCGGGATTGCATTTGGCCTGTTTTTCGGTGGCTGGCTCAATCAGGCGTTCGACTGGCGAACGGCCTTTATCGTCGTAGGACTCCCAGGGCTGATACTGGCGGTTGTGATGATTTTTACCGTCACCGAACCCCCGCGCGGCATGTCGGATGGTGTCCTTCAGGAAATCGGTGTTGCACCGACCGCAAAAGAAATTGCCCAGTTCTTTTTCCAGACGCCTGCAATGCTGTTGCTGCTCGTCGTGGCAATCTGCAATGCTTTCACCGGCTATTCGTTGCTGGCCTGGACCCCGGCATTCTTCATGCGCGTCCACGACATGAATACGCTGGAGGTCGGCAAATGGATGGGGCTGGTCATCGCGTCCGGCCTTTTCCTGGGCAACCTGCTTGCGGGGCAATTGTCCGACCGGACCGCCAAGGGCAATCTTTCGACCTATATGATCGTCTCAGGCTGTTTCGCGCTGGTTTCATTACCTTTCAGCATCTGGTTTACGCTTGCTCCCGACACGACGAGTTCGCTCTGGGGACTTTTCATCGGCCATCTCCTGATGACCGGCTGGCTGCCGCCCGTTTATACAGTCGCACTCACATTGGCACCGCCCCGGATGAGGGCGATGGTGATGGCGATCGTGGCATTTTGCATGACGATAATGGGGATCGGTCTTGGTCCATTGGTGGTCGGCGCATTGAATGACGCATTTCAGCCCATTTATGGTCAGGGGGCTGTGCGCTATTCGCTGCTGATCGCGCATTCGGGGTTGCTGCTCGGCGGTCTGGCGGCGTTCGCGACCGCATGGCTCCTTCGCAAACGCGCGCGGGCGACGCTTATTTCGGCGTAAGGTCGGCGGCGATGCTACGGAGCGCGCGCTCGAATGTCGCCGATTCCTGCCCGCCCGAAATGAAATAGCGATCGTTGATGACGATGGTCGGTACGGCGGTAACACCCTCCTGCCTCCAGCGGCGCTCTTCGCTACGCACTTCGTCGGCGTAGGTGCCGTTGTTGAGGATGGTGCGGGCGGCGATGGGGTTGAGGCCCGCTGTATAAGCCGCTTCGACCAGGGTGTCCGCGTCCGCGATATCACGGCCGTTTGTGAAATAGGCGGCGAACAGCGCGTGCTGCACCTCTACCTGCCGCCCCTTGGTCCCAGCCCAATAAAGCAGTCGGTGGGCGTCGAAACTATTGTAGATGCGTGCGCCGCTGCGAAAGTTCATCGCAAAACCAAGGGCGGCGGCACGATCCCGAATAGCGTCACGGTTCACCGTCGAACGCGCGGCGTCGGCTCCGTATTTCTCAGCGATATGTTCGGAAATGTCCTGCCCGCCCGATGGCATGTCGGGATTCAATTCAAAGGGCTGGAACGCGATCGTCGCATCGACCAGATCGCCGACGTTTTTCAGCGCCGTTTCCAGCCCAAACAGTCCGATCACACACCAGGGGCAGACGACATCTGAAACGAAATCAATTTTCAGGGGTATCGGCATATCCGTTCCTTCGCTGAAATATTGGCGCCAGGCCTTCAAGCGTCGGAACGGATATGGTGTGGGGTCAGCCCCTCGTGAAGGTCTTGCCCTCGGCTGCCATCGATTTCAGCAGTTTCGAAGGCTCGATACCCATCGCTTCCAGTCCGGCAACAATCTTTGGCAGGCCAATTGTGTCGGCCCAGAACATTGGGCCGCCGGTATAGACGGGCCAGCCATAGCCAAGGATCGCGGCGACATCGACATCCGACGCGCGGATGGCGATGCCCTCTTCCAGTACCTTGGCACCTTCGTTGACGACAGGATAAAGCAGGCGCGCGACGATCTCGTCCGCCGGGATCGAGCCGCTGCTGTTGATGCCTTTCGACTTGGCGATGTCAGCGATCAAACCAGCGGCGATCGGTGACGGCGTCGCGTTACGCTTTTCGTCATAGTCGTAATAGCCGCCGTTCTTCTTCTGGCCGAGGCGGTCCATTTTTACCAGGTCGCCGCGCACGGTGCGTTCGGTTTCGCCCCGGCCGATTACGTCGAGCCCGACCAGATCGATCATCTGGAACGGTCCCATCGCAAAGCCATAGTCATAGATCGCCTTGTCGATCTCAGCAGGCGTTGGGCCTTCGAATACCAGCGCGTCCGACTGACGGCCACGCTGCGACATGATCCGATTGGCGATGAAGCCGTTGCACACGCGGCTGAGGACGGGAACCTTGGAAATCGTCTTGGCAAGTTTCATCGCGGTGGAGACGACGCTGTTAGACGTCTTTGCACCGCGCACCACTTCGAGAAGCCGCATGACGTTGGCGGGTGAGAAGAAGTGCAGGCCGACGACCCATTCCGGACGCGATGTCGCCGCAGCAATTTCGTCCAGGTCGAGGAACGATGTATTCGATGCGAGGATCGCGCCCTGCTTGCAGATTTTGTCGAGCTTGCCGAAAACGTCTTTCTTGACGCCCATTTCTTCGAACACGGCCTCGATCACCAGATCGACGTTCGCCAGTGCCTCCAGTCCGAGAACGGGCGTGACGAGAGCCATGCGCTGCTCGACCTGTTCAGCGGTCATGCGACCCTTTTTGGCGGTGTTCTCGTAATTCTTGCGGATCACACCGACGCCGCGATCGAGCGCTTCCTGCGTCATTTCGACCAAAGTGACGGGAATACCGGCATTCAGGAAGTTCATCGTGATGCCGCCGCCCATTGTGCCGGCACCGATGATGCCAACCGACTTTACGGGAATGATCGGCGTGTCGGCGGGAACGTCCGGGACTTTTGCGGTTTCGCGCTCGGCGAAGAAATAGGTGCGCTGGGCGAGTGCTTCAGTGCCTTCCATCAGGTCACGGAACAATTCGCCTTCGCGAACCATGCCCGCATCGAAATCAAGCTCAGCGGATGCTTCGATTGCCTTGATGATGTTCCACGGTGCCTTGAAGCCGCGGAACGCACGTGCGTTCTTGGCGCGGAAGGCGTCGTAGATTTCGGGATGGCCGCGCGATGGCTCAACCTTGTCCTGACGGTCGCGGACACGGACAGGCTTCTTGCCCTCGGCAACCAGCTTGCGTGCGAAGGCGACGGCGTCTTCCTTAAGCTTGCCCTCTTCGGCGAGGGCGTCGATCATGCCAAGTTCGAACGCCTTTTTGGCGGGAACGGGCGCGCCGGTCGTCATGATCTGGAGCGCGGTTTCGACGCCGACGATGCGTGGCAGGCGCTGTGTGCCGCCTGCGCCCGGCAGCAGGCCGAGGTTGACCTCGGGCAGGCCGACTTTCGCCGAAGGTACGGCGATGCGGTAGTTACAGATCAGTGCCAGTTCATAACCGCCGCCAAGCGCTGTGCCGTGGATTGCGGCGACGACCGGCTTGGTGCCGTTTTCGATGATGTCGAACACATCGGCCAGACCCGGCTCCTGCATCGGTTTGCCGAATTCGCTGATGTCGGCACCCGCAAAGAAGGTGCGACCGCCGCAGATCAGGACGATAGCCTTGATCGAATCGTCCGCAGTGAATTTGCGGAACCCCTCATCCAGCGCGCGACGGACGTTGATGCCGAGCGCGTTCACGGGTGGCGAATCGATCGAGATAACGCCGATGCCGTCCTCGACTGTGAATGTGCCAACGTTGCTCATGATATCGCTCCGAAAAACTTGCTGATGGTTGAAAGCGTCTTTGCCGTGGTCGCGCGCGATGCGCAACAGGGACATGGTAACCCAGGTTAGCGTTGTTCAGTCTTTGAAGACCGGCGCACGCTTTTCGCTGGCTGCCGCAATGGTTTCGGCATGGTTGGCGGAAGCCAGAAGGATTTGCTGTTCCTCCGATTCGGCAAGCAGAATTGGCCCCGAACCCGCCTCGACCGAAAGGTTGAAAAGCCGTTTGCTCGCACGGACCGCGTCGGGGCTGTTGGCGGCAATCGCGCGCGCCAGTGTCATGGCCCGCGTATATGGGTCGGCATGGACATGAGTGACGATGCCAAGGACCAACCCTTCGTCGCCGCTCATCTTGCGCGCGGTATAAGTAAGTTCACGCGCCACGTCGGTGCGGACCAGCCCACGCAGCAGCGCGATTCCCGCAACATCGGGAGCAAGGCCCCAGCGCACCTCCATCATCGAAAGCTGGGCATCGGGCGTCGCGATGCGAATGTCTGCCCCGAGCATGATCTGGAACCCCGCGCCGAACGCGAATCCGTGGACGGCGGCAATCACCGGCACCGGCAGCGTCCGCCAGCCCCATGCGATATGCTGAAAGACATTGGCCTCACCGTGGGTGCGCGGCATCAAGTCGCGCAACGCAGGGTTACTGGCGAGGCTTTCGAGATCGACGCCTGCACAAAAGCCCCTGCCCTCGCCGGACAGGACGACGCAGCGGATGTCCTTCATCGCGGTCAGCCGGTCGATCGCTCCGCCAATAGCCTCAAACTGTGCCTGGTCGAGAGCGTTCAGTTTATCAGGCCGTGCGAACCGGACGTCCGCGACCCCGTTTTCGACAGAGATTGTGACGCGTTCTGTCATAGATATGATCCTAGTTACCGGTGTAAACTGGCGGGCGCTTTTCAACGAAAGCCTGCATCGCCTCGATATGATCCTGCGTCGCGGTCAGCATGATCTGCTGGCGATCCTCGAGCGCCATCGCCGCGTCGAGGCTCTGGGCATCGACGTTAAAGTTCAGCGCCTCTTTCGACATGCGCAGGCCGATGGGCGAGTTCGCGACCATCTCTTCGGCCAGTTCGAGGCCGGTTTCGAGCAATCTGTCCTCGTCCACCACATCGCTCAACAAACCAACCCGCAGCGCGCGCTCGGCATTGATGAAGCGACCGGTCAGGATCAGTTCGGAAGCGATCGAAACGCCGACCAGACGCGGCAGGAAATAGCTCGATCCGATATCGCAGCCGCCAAGGCCGATCTTGATATAGGCCGCGTTCATGCGGAGGCTGGGCGCACCGAACCGCACATCGGAGGCGAGCATCATCGAAAAGCCTGCACCACACGCAGCCCCCTGTCCCAGCGCGACAATCGGCTGCGGGCAACTGCGCATTTTCCGCATGATATCGCCCATCATTTTCTGCGTGCGTGCCATATGGACGACCATCGTTGCGCCTTCGGGAAGCGGCCACGCCTTGATATCCAGTCCGGCGCAGAATGCGCGGCCAGCGGCGCGCAGCACGACCGCTCTGACGTCGAGGCGTTCATGCAGGCCACCGAAATAATCCGTCAGTTCGGTCGCCATTTCAGGTGACACCGCATTCAGCACGTCCGGCCGATTTAGCGTCAATACCTCTATCGAACCGTGCGTTTCGACCAGAATATTGCGATAGTCAGCCATGTAAATCCTAATCCTGCCGCGTCGCGCCGATGTAGCGATCACTGTTGCGCGCCTGCCCATAAATGATGGTATCAGCGAAACAAATAGAATTCCTGTGACGGGACGCTGGAGAGAAAAATGCATCCGAGTATCTGGGCTGCGAGACGACCGGACCATGCCGCCACTGTGATGGCCGAAACCGGCCAGACTATGCGCTATGACGAGCTTGAGCGTCAGTCCAACCGGGGCGCGCAACTGTTCCGGTCGATGGGACTGGCGACCGGCGATACCGTCGCGATTTGGTGCGACAACCGACCCGAATTTCTGATGGTAAGCTGGGCAGCCGAACGCGCCGGGCTTTCGTTTGCACCGATTTCGACCAAGCTTACGGCCGCCGAAGCTGAGTTCATCGTTCGTGACAGCGATGCGCGGGCCGTGGTCGCTTCGACCGCAATCGGCGCGGAGGTTGCCGCTCTGGCGGCGAACATGCGCGATGGTCCGCCAATCCTTGTCCTTGGCAGTCCGATTGCCGGGGCCGAGGTATGGGATGACGCCGCAGGACGGATGCCGGACACGCCGATTGCCGACGAAGCGCCCGGCAAGCCGATGCTCTATTCGTCAGGCACAACCGGCAAACCAAAGGGTATCCGCCATGCCTCCCGCACGGGCACGATACAGGACGATCACCCGTATGAGGCCTGGCTGAGCACCAGTTATGGCGTCGATAAAGACAGTGTCTTTTTTTCGCCTGCGCCGCTTTATCACGCCGCCCCATTGCTGTTCAGTCTGACCTGCCAGCGGATCGGGGCCACCGTCGTGCTGATGTCACGTTTTGATCCAGAAGCGACGCTTGCGGCGATCGCACGCTGTCGGATCACCCATGCGCAAATGGTACCGACGATGTTTGTTCGGATGCTGCGCCTGCCGGTGGAAACGCGCGCCAAATACGACCTCTCGTCGCTACGCACGATCGTCCATGCTGGTAGCCCGTGCGCGCCGGACACTAAGCGCGGGATGATCGAATGGCTCGGCCCGATCCTCGATGAATATTATAGCGGTTCGGAAGGGTTCGGGCGCACCTGTATCACGTCTCAGGAATGGCTCGATCATCCGGGTTCGGTCGGCCGTGCCACGCACGGCATCCTCCATATTTGCGACGACGACGGCGACGAAGTGGCTACGGGCGAGATTGGGGCCGTCTATATCGAGAGCGATGTGACCTTCGATTATCACAAAGACTCGCAGAAAACCGCCGACGCCGCCAATCCGCGCCACCCGACCTGGCGAACCTATGGCGACATCGGTTATGTGGATGAGGGCGGCTATCTGTACCTGACCGACCGTCGCGCGTTCATGATTATCTCGGGCGGCGTGAATATCTATCCGCAGGAAGCGGAAAACATATTATTGGGCCACCCCGCCGTTGCCGATGTCGCCGTGATCGGCGTGCCGGACGCTGAAATGGGGGAGGCGGTGAAGGCCGTCGTGCAGCCAATCGACGCAAGCCGCGCAGGCCCGGAACTGGCGGCCGAATTGATCGAATGGTGTCGGGGACGACTGTCGCATTACAAGTGCCCGAAGACGGTTGATTTCGACGGGGAGCTGCCCCGCGCCGCCACGGGCAAACTTCACAAGAAGGAAGTTCGCGACCGTTACTGGGCTAGCAATGGCGCATGAGGGAAAAGCAGTTTTCGCTTTCATGAGATAACGCCATTATCTATCACGGTATAATGGCCGTGCTGCTGACCGAAACCCAGATACATGAAGCGCGCGACAAGATCGTGCGGGTTGCCGAGCGGCAGGCCGTCGAACTGGGCATGGAACGGGTGTCGATGCACAGCATTGCGCGCGCTCTGGGGTGGAGTGCGACCGCGCTATACCGCTATTTCGAGAATAAGGACGCGATCCTTGCGGCGGCGCGGACGGCGGCGTTCGACCGGCTGTCCGACCGTCTGGAGGCGGCGATGGAGGGACCGGGCGACATCTGGTCACGATCGCGCGAAGTGGGCAATGCTTATGTCGACTTCGCGTTTCAGAACCCCGAAGCCTATCGCCTGATCTTCGAATTGTCGCAGGCCGAATTCGGCCAGTATCCCGAACTGGATACCGCCAACGCGCGCGGGCGGGCGAACATGATCCGCTACGTCGAAACGATGGTTGCCGAAGGGGCGCTGGACACCGATCCCGAACTGCTGGCCTATACGTTCTGGGCCGCGTTACATGGGATTATCTCGCTGCAAATGGCGGGAAAACTCACGCGTGATGCGCCGTCGTTCGAGACGATCCGCCGGGATATGGTCCGGCGGATCGTCCATAGTGCGCTGGGACCGGCAGCGCGGCGTGAGCGTCGGGCTTAAGCGGCCAGCCGTGCCAGCGCCGCGCGATATTCACGGCCCAGACGGGCGATGAGTTCGGCCGCCGGAACGACTTTTTCGACCGCGCCGATGCCCTGCCCGCAGCCCCAGATATCGCGCCACGCCTTTGTGCCTTCGGTGAGTGCGCCGAAATCCATTTTCGACGGGTCCGAGACCGCTAGCGCATCGGGATCGAGACCGGCGGCGAGGATGCTCGGCTTCAGGTAATTGCCATGCACACCGGTGAACAGATTGGAGTAAACGATGTCGTCTGCGGCGCTGTCCACGATCATTTGTTTGTAACCGGGCGCGGCATTGGCTTCCTCGGTCGCGATGAATGCCGATCCGATATAGCCGAAATCGGCACCGAGCGCGCGCGCGGCTGCGACTGCGTCGCCGGTCGAGATCGACCCCGAAAGCGCCAGCGGGCCATCGAACCAGGTACGAATTTCCTGCACCAGCGCAAAAGGTGAGATGGTGCCGGCATGGCCCCCTGCTCCCGCTGCGACTGCGACAAGCCCGTCCGCACCCTTTTCAATGGCCTTACGCGCAAAGAAATTGTCGATCACGTCATGGAAAACAAGGCCACCATAGCTGTGGATCGCTTCATTGAGATCGACCCGCGCCCCGAGTGAAGTGATGACCATCGGCACCTGATATTTGACGCAGAGCGCCAGATCTTCCTCGAGCCGTTCGTTCGTGCGGTGAACGATCAGATTGACCGCAAACGGCGCGTCCTGATCGGTCAGTTCGCTGCGCAACCGCTTCAGCCAGTCCTCAAACGTGCCAGAGGGGCGCGCGTTCAGCGACGGGAACGACCCGACCACGCCCGCGCGACATTCGGCGATCACCAGTTCGGGCTGCGAGATGATGAACAGCGGCGAGGCGATGACCGGTACGGACAGGCGACCTTCGAACAATTTTGGCATCGACATGAGTTATTGCGACTTTCTTCGTAATCGAAATTCAACGGCGTCGTTTCAGCCACCGAGTCGAACTGGTTGCGGTATTGAGTTCGCGTTTCACCATAGATAATGGCGTTATCTATGCAAGCCAAAATCGGATTGGGCGTTGCGAAACATGGCGTGATGAACCAACGAGCCCGTGACAAATGCTCGCGGAACACGCGCCGCACGATGAAATGGAGACATGCAATGCAAGCCGCACCGGGTAAATTCGAGACGCTGGACCAGTTGATGCACGAGCGCCGGTCGGTGCGCGGCTTCGATCAAAGTCCGGTGGACCCGGCCACTCTCCAGAGCATCTTTGCAACCGCGCAACAGGCTCCATCGAACTGCAACGTCCAGCCGTGGGTCGTGCACGTCGTCTCAGGCGATTCGGCAGAACGGATGCGGACCGCATTGTACGACCGTGCGAAAAGCGGCGCTCAGCCGTCCCCTGATTTTCCGCTGACCGGCGGCTATCCCGGCGAATATCGCGTCCGCCAGATCGGTGCGGCCAAGGCGCTGTTCGCGGCGACCGGTGTGGCCCGCGAGGACGTGGCGGCCCGCACCGATTCATTCCTGCGCAACTTTCGATTCTTCGATGCGCCGCACGCCGCCTTTATTTTCATGCCACGCTGGGCCGGAATGCGCGAGGCGGCCGATTGCGGCATGTATGCCCAGTCGCTGATGCTGGCGATAACCGCGCAGGGTCTCGGGTCGTGCGCACAGGGCGCGCTCAGTCACTATGCCGATGTGGTCCGCGACCAGTTAGCGGTGCCAGAGGATATGCTGCTGCTGTTCGGCCTGTCGTTTGGCTATGAAGATACAACCCACCCCGCAAACGCCGCGCGGACGGTGCGTGCGACGCTGGATCAGGCGACCATTTTCCACGATTGATGCGAACAGGGCGCGTGGTCGGTTGTGCTGCTCATGCACAAAGGACCACGCCAGCCCCGACCATTTCGGAGACATGGTTCTCCGCATAACCAAATTCGGCGAGGACAGCGGCGGTGTCCTGTCCGCAAACGCCAGCGCCCCGGACTTTGGTGGTCGAGTGCGAAAACCGGATGAGTGCGGCAAGGCGCGGGATTTCATCGAGTATCGGATGGGTAGTAGCGGCGACGAAGCCCTGAACCTGCCCGACGCTGCCTTCATCGAGATAATTGGCCTCGACCGGGCCGGGCGCGCATTTGACGCACGCGACGTCCGCCGCCCGCAATGTCGTTTCCCATTCGTCGGCCGTTTGCGTGATGAAAATAGCGGCCAGCGCTTCGGACAACAGACTGTCGTTTGCGGCACGGGACTCTACCGATGCAAAGCGCGCATCGCTCGCCAAAGCTGCGCCACCAGGCAGGCTCGCTATTAGTCGACCCCATTCACGCGCGCTGGGCGCAGCCAGGAACACCCAGTCGTCCGACGCCTGATACAGCCGGTAAAGCGCAGAAAAGCCGAGGAGGCCGGAATCTGCGGTTGGCGCGGGCGGGGCACCGTCATAGTCGATCATGACTTCGGACAATGCGTGCGCCGTGCTCGACAGCATAGAGGTCAACATTTGCTGTCCACCCGCCCCGCGTGCACGCGCGACCAGACCCAATAGCATGGCGGTTGCGGTCGATACGCTCGACAATCCGTCGGAATTGCCGACGCCCATGACGGCCGCGCTCAATCGGATCGCGACCTCCTTGACCTCGTCGAGGGTCAAATTCGCGCGATCTGGAATCGTTGCTTCGGCATTTCGCCATGCCATGCCCGCACACGCGCCGATCGTCGGCGCAAAGGCGGGCCGGTGACCGCATGGACCGTCCTCTCCATAGCCGGGCGCGTTCAGGTAGATCAGGCCGGGATTGAGCGCCATCAACGTGTCAGCGTCGAGACCCAGCCGCTTTGCAACCCCTGCGCGGAAGGACTGAAGCACGATATCGGCTTCGGCGATGATCTTGTGTGCTACGGCACGGCCCTCTGCACTCGACAGATCGACCGCCACGCTTTCCTTGCCCTGCAGGACTTTCATGCCCGCCAGCTCGGGGAAAGGCAGCATGAAACGATGCGGATCGCCGTCGAGCTGTTCGAGCTTGATGACCCGCGCGCCGAGATCGGCCAGCAGCGTCGCACCATAAGGGGCCGCATAATAAGTGCCGAGTTCGATGATCGTGATACCCGCGAGCGGCGCGGCGCACGGGGTGTTGGCAGCACTTGTCGGAGCAGGCGCGGGCATAGTGGGCGATGCAGCCTCGGCGCGGATTGCGGCGTCGTGCAAACCCGAAACCGGAGCGATGCCATCGACCACGGCAGGCGTGCCCTCCATTCGGACAAGCGCGCCGAGGTTACGGACCGGCGGTCCATCCGGCACATCGACCGACGCGACCATATCGTTCCAGACCATTTGCGGATGGTCGAGCAACTCGCTGCCGCGCCTGAACATCTCTGCCCATACGTTGGGATCGTCATCGAATAGCGCAGCCCATTCTGCCGCCGTCTTTCCCCGCACGATATTCAACAACAGCTCCCAGAACTCCTTGCGCTGTTCGTGGCTATCGAATGCCGGGGCGCTCTCCCATTTGGGATCTTCGAACATCCATTCGAGGCCAAACATCTTCATCATCGCCCGGAACAGCTTGTTCGTGGTCTGCGAGAATTGCAGCCAGCGCCCGTCCTTGGTCAGCGCAATCAGGAGCC
This sequence comes from Sphingomonas paeninsulae, assembly GCF_003660165.1. Taxonomy (NCBI): domain Bacteria; kingdom Pseudomonadati; phylum Pseudomonadota; class Alphaproteobacteria; order Sphingomonadales; family Sphingomonadaceae; genus Sphingomonas; species Sphingomonas paeninsulae. Next base: position 651,140 of record NZ_CP032828.1, on the reverse strand, counting down.
GAAACGAAAGGTCGCCGGTCGGCACGCCTTCATGCACGCGCGGCATTTGTTTGAAGCCGTCGCCATAACGGGTCGCCACGACGCGCGCGAACCAGTTGAATGTGTCGTGGACGGTCAGACCCTGCGCCAGCGTCGTTTCGATATGCTGCCCGCCGCCGCCATTCTCACGCGCCAGAAGTGCCGCGAAAATGCCCTGCAAGGCCAGTTGGCTGGCGGGATAGGACGCATAAGCTGCCGAACAAAATGCGGGCCGTCCTGGTATCGGCGCCATGTCGGTCAACGCCCAGAACACGCCAAGTTTTGCAGCGATAACGGCTTCATAACCCTGAAGCCCGGCAAGCGGCCCGTCGCTGCCAAAACCGCTGATCGAGGCAAATATGAGGTCTGGGTTCCGTGCAGACAGGGTGGCATAACCAATACCGAGCCTGTCGGCGACACCGGGGCGAAACGTCTCGACCACGATATCGGCGTTGGCCGCAAGCGATTGCGCGACTACGAGGTCGGCGGCATCCTTCAGATCAAGCTCTATACTGCGCTTTCCCCGCCCCCAGAACGGCCACGCTCGCTCGGCACGAAGGGGGCTGCCCCCTTTGGGTTCGATCTGAATCACCTCGGCCCCGAAATCGGCAAGCAACTGGCTCACCTGCGAGCCCGTGCGCTGAACGGAGAAATCCACCACGCGAAGACCGGCGAGTGCGGCGTTTTTGGCTATATTGTCGCGGTCGTTCGATACATTCACTGACGGCCATCCTCTTTTTTGCAGTCGTCGCGGTTCGCTGGCTGAAGCCTCTGTCATCTTTCGAAATTCAGGTTGTCAGTAATGGCTTACGCAACGAAGCGAAATCCGCTGGCATCGCGCACGACATGGCCTGCCGTCGGTGCGGGATAATGCGTGCCGATCACGAGCACAGGTTCGTCCGCGAACTGTTCGCACAAATGTTTGCGCGTTGCGGTCGAGCCGGCGACATCCACATCCACAAGCGACGCCCATTCGGTCCGTGTCCACTGGCAGGGGTGATGAGTCGCATCGCCGGTAATCATCGCGCGCTGGCCCTGCGATTCGATCATCACGCTGACATGGCCGGGCGTATGGCCGGGGGTGGGGAGCAACGACACCTCCGGACAAAGACAATGATTGCACGCCACGAAGTCCGCCAAATCGGCCTCGACAATGGGAAGCAATGAATCGGCAAACAAGGCGCGGTCGTCGTCCGTCTGCGGATTGTCTTTCCAATACGCATATTCCTTGGCACCGAACAGATAACGGGCGTTGGGGAAAGTGGGCACCCAACGATCGCCGGTCCACATCGTATTCCATCCGACATGATCACTGTGCAAATGCGTACACAGCACTACGTCCACCATATCCGGCGATACTCCCGAGGCGCGGAACCGGTCCAGAAAATCGGTTGAAAGCAGGTTGCCGCTATATTCCCGCGGCTTGTCGTTGCCCATGCAGGTATCGACCACGATCCGCAGTGCCGGGGTTTCGATCAGCAGCGCGTGAATGCTGAGCGTCAACGTCCCGTCGGCATTGAGGAAATGCGGTTTCAGCCAGTCCATCGCAGCCAGCTCACCGGCATCCGACGCCGGGAACAGCATCTGGCTCGGCAAATCAATCTGTCCTTCGGCAATGCGCGTGATGCGGACATCACCGATCTGCCAGCGCAAAAGAGCGTCCGTCACAGCGGCATATACTCACCGCCGGACAAATCCACACACGCGCCGGTCGTCGCGGTGAAATAGTCGGAGGCGAGCGCGATGATCGCCTTTGCGACCTCGCGGTCCTCAGGCATTCGTCCGATCGGGATGGCCTTGGCGATCTCGTCACGGACCTGTTCCACGCTGACGCCGCGCTGGTCGGCGACCTCTTGCAGCCCGTCGGCGACGGTTTTGCCCCACATCCAGCCAGGAAATGCCGAATTGATCCGTACCCCCGTCCCATGCAGTTCCTTTGCAAGTTGCGTGGTTGCCATGCGGAGTGCGGCTTTCGACACGGCATATCCGCCCAGCGTATCCTGCGGCATCCGCGCAACCTTTGTGTTGACGTTGACGATGGAACCACCACCGCCTGCGGTCATATGCGGCACCACGGCCCGCGTCATATTCATCGTCCCGAACAGATTGACGTCGAGCGCCTTTCGCCATTCGTCCAGATCGACACTCAATACCGGGCCATATTCGCCGGTGACATAGGCGCTGTTGATCAGGACATCGATGCGCCCGAAGACAGCCATCACCTTGTCCGCAAACGCCGCGCATTGCGCCGGGTCGGTAATATCGGTGGGGACTGAAAGAACGCGTGCCGAGCCACCGATGGCGGCCTCGCAAGCGGCGAGTTTGGCCGGTGTCCGCGCACATATTGCAACGCTTGCCCCTTCGGCTGCCGCGATTTCGGCCAGTGCAGTGCCAAGGCCCGGACCGATGCCACTGATGATTGTAACTTTGTTCGCGAGGATCATGGCTCAAGTCCTAAAAAGCTCTGTCGGTAATCGGCGAATGCGTGCTTCACATGGGCTGGCGAAAGGCCGAACTCCTCGAGCGTGTAATGGTGACTCGGGCGCGCCTCACGCTGGTTGGCGTCCCGCCATTTGCCCATTTCCGCCCATGCGTCGTCGTCCAGACCCTCGCCCAGAAACGCGAATACACGCTCTGCCACGCCGCGCGGATCGGCCACGGTGTCGGCATAGAGGATATCGAGGAAATGGTTGGGATGCGCTGCCCGAACCTCGACCGCATGATTCATGCTGCGGGCAAACATCCGGCACCATTCGCGGCCCAGCCCCTCTGAATCGACGGTCGCGGCACTCAGGCGGTGGAGCGCGCGAATAAAGCTGCTGATCGACGGAATCGTGTCGACCGGATCGCGGTGCGTCTGGATAATCTTCGCGCCCGGAAACGCCTGTAACAACGCATCCAGACTGTGGATGTGATCGGGCGTCTTCAACAGCCAGCGTGTCGCATGGTGAGCGCCTGACCGTTTCCGCTGCCACTGGAGCAGTTTCAGTGCGCGGATCAGATAGCGATAGGCGGGAGCCTTGTCGGCTGTATCGAACCAGCGTTCATAGCTCGGCACACGAGCCACACTTTGCATCGAAGTCGAGACGAACGACGCGCCGTAAAGGTAGATATCCTCTTCGGGAGCCAGCGCCTCATAGGGATAGATCGACGCAATTTCCGGCACCGCTGCCAGCATTCCCGCGATCCGGGTTTCAGCAACGCCCACGCGCGGGTCGGCGGCGCGATCGAAGTTCCAGTTGAACGCAGGCGACACCGATGCGGCTTCATAATGGAGCGGCACGGCAAAGCCGGGGGCTGCCGCAAGCATACGGTATAGCATGGTGGTCCCGGTTCGCGGCAGACCGACAATGACCAGCGGGTCGCCAAGGTCTTCGTCGGCAATTTCGGGGACGCGACGATACCATTCTTCCATCTTCAACCGGTCGCAAAGATAGCCAATCACCGTCTCGCGCATCCCCGTTCGCCCCTGCGCGCTGAGGTTTGCTTCCTCATCGAGCGAGTGCGCAAAAATCGCAGCCGGCTCGCGAAATGCAGGGTCGCCGAAGTCAGCCAAACCTGAACGCGATTGCGCCTCCGCCATAAGCGTATCGAGCGCGAAATTGTCAGCCATCCTGTCTCCAATTCAACCGGACGCTTTTATCGCGAGTCTCAGTCAGTGTTTTAATTCGTTGTTTTACTGTTCTATGATTGCAGCCCCGACTGTCAAGTAACCCGCCACCACATTTGCGTTTTACGAATCCGTCGGGGTGGCGCTAAAGGATGGCCGGTGACGATATGCGCTATCCAATGGCCAGAACTGGCTCCTTCTTCAGCCACCGCCCTGCTGACGGCGCGCGCGACATTCGCTCATATCGGACTGGTTGTGGCCGACATGGCATCGGCAAAACATGCCCTTTCCGCAGGGCGCGACGTACGTTGGAAGGATGCCGGATTCGTCACCCTCGACCTTGTTCTCAAAGGCCAGCCGCAGACCCTTGATCTTCATATCGCGCATTCGATCGGCGGGAACCCGCGCGTCGAGCTGATCGAAGCGGTGCCAGGCACAATCTGGAGCGATGCCGACGAAACACGGGCACATCACTATTGCTACTGGAGCGACGACGACGAAAGCCTCTGTCGCGACATCGAAAAGACGGGAGGCAAAAGACTGCTGGGGAACGACGGTGGCGGATCGGGTTATTTTCTGCTCCCCGATGCCGGCATCATCGAGATACTCAGTGCAGCCACGCACCGGCGACTGGCTGCATGGATCGGCGGCTAGAAACTCAAACGGCGGACATTGCAGCCTGTGTTTCCTGCGATGGCAGGGCAATGAGTATCGCCTCTGCCGTGTCGAACAACCCCTCGATCGCCGCCGGATCGGCCCAAAACTCTTTCCAGAATTCGGCCTGTCCTTCGATCGCCTCACGCGTCGCAAGGAACGTCCACATATAGGGCACCAGGAAATAGAGGCGCTGACGCAGTACGGCTTCACTATAGTCGGGCAGAAGCGGTCGCAGCAGGGTGACGCAGCGTTGGAATGATCCATCCCAGCGATTGGGAATCTGGGTATGCATGAGATCGCGGCGATAGGTTTGCAGCATCGTGAACAGCCGCATTTCCTCCAGATCGTCAACATCCGCAGGCAGGAAGTTCGCTTTCAACAGGCCACGGATCGTCATCGGTGCGCCCGATGCCTCCATTTCATCCAGCCGACCCCCACTCAAAACATCGCGATAGCGGGCGGCATCGTCGATGATTTCTCGGATCAAATCTTCCTTCGACCGGAAGTAATAATTCACCGAACCGCCATTTCGCTGCCCCGCCGCCTTTGCGATATCGCGGATGGTGACCGTGTCGATTCCATAGCGTGCGAACAGATGCCGGGCCGTGTTTTTTATGTTGCTTCGTGCAAGATCACCCTTGCTCGCGCCTTTGTCTTCAAGACCGATGCCCATTGCGCTCCCCTGTTGCCGCGGCGTTGCTACCCTCCCCGCCATCGCATTGCAAAAAGAGCTTCGATGCCGTGCATATAGCATGTTGAAACATCTTGAAAACAATGTTTCTATCGCTGTATAGTTTTGTAACAGCCGGATCGACGGGCGGAGAGGAATTATTGTGATGGATATCGAGACCCTTCTCGCCAAGGAGGAGATTCGCGAACTGCGGCACAGCTTTGCATGGAATCTCGAAACATCGAATCCCGATGCGCTGGCGGACCTTTTCTGCGCCGATGGCATTATCGATACCGGCCCATGGGGAAAGATGGAGGGACAGGACGCGATCCGAAAAGGCTATGGCCGCGCCTATCGCGATATGCCGCAATTTACCGCCATGCACGTCGTCACCAATCCACGCCTGGCGGTGACTGGAAACGAGGCTGAGGGAACATGGTATCTCCTCGACCTGACTCTTCGGGAAGCGCATACCAACCCGCTCCTTCTGGTCGCGCTTTATGAAGAAAAATACCGGCGCATCGACGGGGTTTGGAAATACAGCTTTCTCAAGCTCAACTATCTGTGGTCGGCCGAAAAAGGTCGCATCACCGCTGAGAATCCGATGACCATCCCGGATACGACCCGCAAAGCCTATAGCGCCGAACGAGCGCGGGCAGCAGCCGAATGACCGCAATTATCAATGGAACAGATGCTATGACGACCGCTCCGCAAGCCGAAACCCTCGGCTATCGCGCTATTGATTCCGATGGTCATTATTATGAACCGCACGATGCGTTTACCCGCCATCTGGAATCGCGTTTCAGCAATCGCGCAATCAATGTCCGCGTGGATGAGCGCGACGGGCTGGGGCGGCTTTTCTACGGTGATAAAAAGCTTGGCATGATGAAGGTCACGCAGACCGATTTCACTGGAATGCCCGGCAGTCGCGCCGACTTTTTCCAGGGGCTGATCGACGACGAGGAGGGCTGGCACCAGACCGAAGTCATCAACGCGCACGACCATCCCGCGATGATGAATCGCGATGCGCGGATTGCCCTGATGGACAAGCAGGGTATCGAGGCGACATTGCTGTTCCCGAGCGTGGGTGTCGCCGTCGAACATGAAATGCACGATGATGTCGATGCGCTTTACGCCGGGCTGCGCGCATTCAATCGCTGGCTTGAGGAAGACTGGGGCTTTGGCGGCGATGGACGGATCTATGCCGCGCCGATGCTATCCCTTGTCGACGTTGATCAGGCGTGTGCGGAGTTAGAACGCGTCCTGAAACTCGGCGCGAAAATGCTGCATATGAAACGCGGGCCGGTCTATGGCGCATCGGTCGCGGACCCGTCATGCGACCGTTTCTGGGCGATGGTCGAGGAGGCAGATGTCCCCCTCACCTTCCATATCGGCGATGCCGGTTACCACGAGTTGTGGGGCACGCAATGGGGTGAAGCACCACGCCCACCACTCCAGTACACATCACCATTTCAGGTGTATCTGGCTTCTCCGGCGATGGAGGACACGATTGCCAATTTAATCCTGAACAACCTTTTCGACCGGTTTCCGAAACTCAAGATCCTGAGCGTCGAAAACGGCTCCGATTGGGTTAAGGGGTTGATGAAACGGATGAACAAAGCGGCATTCCAGACGCGTGGACAAGCAGGGCTTGGAGGTCCGGTAACGTGTAAACCCGCTGAGGTGTTGAAGAAGAACTTCTATTTCTGTCCCTTTTTCGAAGAAGATCCGGTCGAACTGGCCGCGCTGATCGGCGAGGGGCAAGTGTTGTTCGGTTCGGACTGGCCGCATCCAGAGGGGCTCGCCGAACCTCTCGATTTCGCAAACAAGCTGATCGCGCATGGCGACACGGCGATGACCCGGCGGATCATGCGTTCGAACATAGCGAACCTCATCGGTCTTGAGGCCTGACGTGCTCGTCGCTGCGGGTGAGAGGGCGAGTAATCAGAGTGCGGTGGAACATGCGCTTACCGACTTTCTCGATGAGGCAAGCGAACTCGACGGGTTCCTGACCAACCTCGGCGAAGGCGAGTGGGAACGCACGACGCCCTTTGCCGATTGGTCGGCTTCGGACGTCGTGCGCCATTTGATATCGGTCGATTGCGACGCGCTGCTCACCCTGACCGATCGCGATACTTTCGATCTGGCGAGCAAAGCGATGATGAGCGCGACCTCGACTTCGGTTCCCGGCGAACCGTTGGAAGCTCCTGTTTTTGCGCGCCTGAAAACCTATGAACGCCAGCGCGTCGGCATAGCGTCTGACCGTGACCTCCTGTCCCCTGGCGCACTGGGCGTCTGGCTTTGGAAACTGCCGCTCTGACGTTCGACACCGATGAAAAGATTGACTGGTTCGGTCCACCCATGCGGATCAGTCGCCTCTTCGCGGCACGACAGATGGAGGTTTGGTGTTATGGTCAGGACGTTTACGACACGTTCGGAGTGAAGCGCATCAACGCCGACCGAATTCGGCAAGTCGTCGATTTCGGCGTCCGCACCCGTCGCTTTGCGTTCGATATAAACGGACTCGACGTACCGACGGCGCCTGAAGTTTCCCTGTCCAGTCCCGGCGGTGAAGTTTGGCACTGGGGTGACGCACAGGCTGTCGAACGCATCTACGGGACGGCCGAGCAGTTTGCACTCGTGGTCACCCAGCGTCGCAACATCGAGGACACGTCGCTTGTGGTGCAAGGCGACGGCGCGGCGAAGTGGATGACCATTGCGCAGACCATCGCTGGCGGCCCATTCACGCCGCCCCGACCCGGACTGCGCATCTAATTTCGGATTAGTCGGCGCTCAGTTCCGCAATGGCCGCGTCGATCGTATCGAACGTGCACAGCCGCGTTTCCGGGTCGATATGCTCGTTCGCGCGGATGTAGCGCATCGCAAAGTGGCCGATCCGGTGGTGGGCCGTGTCCAGCCAGTTCGGCTTGCCCGGATCCCGATGCGCGATGATCGCGATTACGCTGCCGTCGGGTTCGTAGTGAGCGATGTGTTTATTGATGTGGCTGCGGAAATATCGGTAGTCCATGGATTCCTGCCAGAAATTATCGACCTGCAAATTCCAGCTTTCACACTCGGGCAGGCGCGGAATTCGGATCACCAGCGCTTCGTCTTCGGCCAGTGACCAGACCGAGCGATAGAAATAGATATTGGGATCGCCCCCTGCGCGCAGGCATGCCTCCTGATCGGCGGACGGGAGGGCGTTGATGTGGCCGAGGTAGCTGTGCGTCCAGTCGGGGAACAGTGTCGCGCAATAGTGCACAAAGCCATGCGCTTCGCCCAGCGCCGACACCGTACCGGCATAGTCGATCGGTGCCGGAACCGCCGACTGCCCGAGGCGCGTAATCGTCAGGTCGGCACGCACTTCGCGGCGGCGGTCGAGGAACGTCTGGCGGATCGACAGGTTGCTGGTTGCTTGCGTCATCGCCAGCCAGTTGCCTGATGCTGGTTGCGTAGCCGACAGAATAATCTCGAACTGCCCATCGGGCCCGACCGCCAGCGCCTTGTTGTCGAGGAAGCCGGTCTGCGTGACCGCGCCCTCCTTTGCGTGACTGCCGCTCGAGGTGGTGAAACTGAGGTAATCGACGGTGCCGCGGGTGCCGGAAAGTCGATAGCTGCCGCGACCGTCGAGCTTTGCGACCTGGTAAATTGTGTCGGGATTATCGCAGCCAAATTTTCGGGTTTCGTCGACGATCTGGAATATCGTGGGAAACTGGGAATCGACATGTTCAAGACTGCGTTCGAGTGCGATCCGGGACAGTCGCGCGAGGTGTCGCAATCCCTCTGCATCGGTCAGTGCATCGTCGGGGCGATCGGCGCGAAACAACGCTTTTCCGGCGTTTTTTAGCTGTTCGCAGAAGGATTCCCATTCAGCAGCCGGGTCGCGGATGGTCATGCCGGCACCTTATAGCCATCACGCGTCAGGATACGGACCGGGTCGGTGCCGTCCCATGCTGCGCAGGTCGCCGCAACCTTTGCCAAAGCCGCCCTAAGCCCCGCATTTTCCTCACAAACTTCGGTAATGACGCCAAGCGTTTCACGCGTGTCGAAATACCCCACACGATTGCCATCCGACATGCGGATTTCGCTGACTAACGGGCAGTTATTGGACTCATAATGGGCGAGTGCGGCATCATAATCGACCGCGAAGGTGCACATATGGTGCACGCCGCCCTTAGCCTTTAGCTCACGCGTGTAGATTGTCGGCGTATCGCACCGCTGTTCGATCAGCTCGATCTGGACCGGCCCCATCTGCGCAACCGCCAGCGTAACGTCGGGTTCAACCTTTACCCCGCGATAGGTCATGTCGGGGTTACGCGATCGCATGACATGGAACGGCCCCGCCCCCAGATACGGGCAAAATTATGCGCCGTCGCGATCAGGTCGTCGACGACCCATGCGACCTGAACGAACGTAAAAGCCGATGGCTGATCTTCGGCATAGAATTGATGGCGCGGCATGACCTCTCCAAATTTGTATTTCACCCAATGTGTCGGCATCGCGGTTTTCAATCAATGTTTTATTTTTGTAAAGTGACGCGCTTAACCGATAAAATTTAGAGAGTGACAATGGCGTTGGTCGCATTTAATAAGAAGTTCACGCTTGTATAAAACAAGCGATAAAACTAGCTTTTATGGAGAATGCGGCCCAGAACGGCCATCCAGCATCACTGAATAATAAAAACCGGTTTTGAGCCGGGTATCATCAGAGAGAGGAAGACGAATGACCAACAGGATATTCACGTCCGCTGCACAGACTCTTGCCACCGCGAGTCTGATTGCGATGCCAACCGCCGCCCATGCGCAAACCCCGCCTGCCGCACCAGCGCCCGTCGATCAGACAGCCCAGGCCGCAGGCCCCGGACTGGACGAAATCGTCGTCACCGCACAACGCCGCGAACAACGGCTTCAGGATGTTCCGCTGACCATCACGGCGGTTTCCGCCGACACGCTTTCCAAAGCAGGCGTGACCACCCTGCGCGACGTGCAGAACATCGTTTCGGGATTCACATTCTCAGGTCAGGGAACGGTGGCGCAACCGTCGATCCGTGGCGTATCGACCTTGCTCAGCACATCGGGTTCGGAAAACCCCAACGCGCTTTATATCGACGGCATTTATCAGGCGACGCAGGCCGCACTCGGCAATGAACTTCCCGATATCGAGCGGATCGAAGTGCTGAAAGGACCGCAAGGTACACTTTTCGGGCGTAACGCAACCGGCGGCGCGATCCAGATCTTTACCCGCGCACCCAGTTTCAAACCGACCGCCAGCTTTGCGCTCGACGCCGGCTATTACACCGGCAACGGTGGCAGCCATTCCGCCGAACGTGTCAGCGCCCGCGCCTTCGTCAGCGGGCCGATCATCAGCGACGTCGTCGCTGCCAGCATTTCGGGCGGATATACCTATACACCGGGGTATTGGACCGACGACCGGACCGGCAATCAGAGTGCGCCGATCCGCAAGGTCAACGGCCGCGCCAAATTGCTGATCGTTCCCAGTGACAAAGTCGATATCACGCTTGGCGCCTATTATGTCGATAACAATGAATCCGTGCCGCAAACGCCTGTGAACGGCCTGAGCGCAGCCGGAGCCTATCCGGGCGCAGTCGTTCCAACGCAGCCATGGCATACGGCGCACGAAGACGATCCGCTTGGAGCGGACAAGGCGCTGCTGAAGCAATATGGGTTTAGCGCCCAGGTGAAGGTCGATACCGGCTTTGGTACGCTGACCTCGCTCACCGGCTATAATAATACAAAAGCCCTGAATCCGGCAACGTCGATTGCCGGTGCTTATGGCACGCTGCCTTGCTCATTCAATTTTGCATGCCTCGACTATTACTTTGCAGTCAGCAACCGTGAGATTTCGCAAGAGCTGAACTTCGCATCGGAAAAGATGGGCATATTGAGCTTTGTTACCGGCCTATATTATTACAATGCAAAGGGCGCGACGGTCGGGAAAATCCAGAATGATCTGGCACCATTCGCACCACCGGGAACGTTCCCGATCACCGTCCAGCAATTCGCATTCCAGACGAAATCCTATGCGGCTTACGGCGAAGCGACCATCCAGCCCAGCGATCCACTATCGTTCATCCTCGGCCTTCGCTTTAGCCACGAACCGCATGAGGACGTCTCGACCATCCCGGTGTCCCCAGTGTTGCAAAAGACGTTCAACAGCCTGACGCCGCGGGTTTCGGCGCGCTATGAATTGACCAACGCGCTGAACGTGTACGGAACTTTCTCGATCGGTTTCAAAAGCGGCCTGACGGGCGCTTCGAACAATGCGAGCGTCCCGCAATTCGCGCCGGTCCAGCCCGAAAAAATCTATTCTTATGAAGCCGGTGTAAAATACGCGACGGCCGGGCTGACCTTCAACGGATCGTTCTTTTACTATGATTACAGGAACAAGCAGGAACAGACCTTCACCGGGCTTGCCACCATCGTCACCAACACGGGGCCAGTTCGCATCTTTGGTTTCGATTTCGACACCAGCGCAAAACTCGCCGATCATGTGACGTTCCGTGGAACCGCATCGTGGATACCGGTTGCCAAATACCTCGACTTCCCGAACGCTTCGGGTTCATCGACCACGCGCATTCCGTTCGATACCACCATGCCTCCATTCAATTGCGCACCCGGCGGCGGTTGCGGTAGTTTCGAGCCAATCGTGTTCAATGCGTCGGGGTTACGGCTGAGCCGCACGCCAAAGGTCACGGCCAGCGGCACATTGACTTATGATGACGGCAAGTTCGATGCCAGCGGCACCGTCAGCTTTTCCAGCTCGGTATTTCACGACATCACCGGCATTATCCGCCAGCCCGCCTATGCAATATTTACGGCGCAGGCCGGCTATAAGATCGACGGCGTTCGCATCGGCATTTACGGCCGCAACATCGGCAACAAGGCGTATATCGTTAATGGTCTGAGCAGTTCCGCGGGTTTCCTGGCCGGCTATGCCCCGCCACGCGAGGTCGGGCTCAGCCTTGGTTTCAACTACTGACGCTGAGCTAAACGGGGGCGTCGCCGGAGCGATTTATCATTCCGGCGACGGACGACCCGAAAATTTTCCAAAGCGAACACTAGATTTGACGCGTTTTCCAAGCCAGCAGGTAATTCTACCTGCTTCGAAAATGCTCTTGGCATGATTGCAAAATCACCTGAAAGGGCTGAGCGCCGCTTTGGAAAGACATGAGCATGAACTGGTTTATTACAGGCGTCGGCAGCGGCCTTGGACAGGCACTTGCCGCAGCAGCCATCGCACGCGGTGACTGTGTTGTCGGCGTTTTGCGGAACGCCGAAGCCGCACGCACCTTTGAAACATCGGCCCTTGGCCGTGCGAAAGCGATTCTCGCCGATGTCAGCGACCGCGACGCAATGTTTGCCGCCGTTGCCACCGCAGAGCGTGAAACCGGCGGGATCGACATCGTCGTCAACAATGCCGGAAACGCGCTGGAAGCATATGTCGAGGAAGTCGACCCTGAAGCAGTGCGTGCGCTGTTCGAGGTCAATCTGCTCGGTCCTCTGCATGTCATTCAGGCCGCCCTGCCCGCGATGCGGGGACGTGGCAAAGGCCGCATCATCAACATCAGTTCGGGTGGCGGCATCATTGGCGTGCCGTGGGTCGGCCTGTACAGCGCCAGCAAATTTGCACTCGAGGGTATGTCAGAGGCGCTGGCAGCCGAAGTCGGCCCGCTGGGTATCGCGGTAACGATCGTCGAGCCGGGTGCATTTCGAACCAATTTGCTCATCCGCGAACATTCGAAAAGCACCTCCACAATTGCCGATTACGAACGTTCGGTCGGTAAAGTGCAAAGCCGGATCAGCAGCATGGGCGGCACCGAGCCGGGCGACCCCGCAAAGTTTGCACAAGCCATGCTGAAACTCGCCGACGCCGCCGATCCTCCACTCCGTATCGCCCTTGGTGACGATGCGATCGCGATGGCGCTGGGCAAGTCGGATGCGATCCGGCGGGATATCGAGGCAGGGCGTTCGCTGGGCAGCAACCTTTCGCACGAGAATCGCGCCTGATGCCCGGTTCACCGATGCCGGATACCACGCCGCTCGATCGCTGGCTCGACGCGGCATGGGCGCAAACCGCAGATGTGCATGAGGTCGAAGTCGAAGGCGCGACGGTGCGGTATCGCGGATGGGGACTGGATGCGACCGACAAGCCGGGATTGATCTTTGTCCACGGCTTCCTCGCCCACGCGCGCTGGTGGGACCATATCGCGCCGCATTTCACCGACCGGTTTCGTGTCGCCGCGCTGGACTTTACCGGCATGGGGGACAGTGACCGGCGACCTGAATATTTCCGCCGCCAATATGGCCGGGAAATTCTTGCCGTGGCACAGGCGGCCGGAATGGACCGGGTTACGCTGGCGGCGCACAGCTTTGGGGCAGTCGCGGCATTATACGCGGCATCGCTTGCCCCCGAACGGGTCGAGCGTGCGGTCATCATCGACGCGCACGTTTTTCGCGGCGAGATCGAAAAAGGTAAACTGGAGGTATCCGAACGCACCTATGCGAGCCGCGCCGAAGCCATCGACCGTTATCGTCTGATCCCACCGGGCACATGGCCTGTGCCGCGCATCGTCAGTTATCTTGCGGAAAATTCGATGCGCGAAGACGATGGGGACTGGCGCTGGAAATTCGACCCGGAAACGCTGCGTTCGTTTCACACAGAGCGTTTGCGTGACGATATTCGCGGGCTGGACCTGCCAGTCGACTTCGTCCATGCAGCCGACAGCGAAGTCGTTGGCCCGGCTGAAATCGCATCGTTTCTGGAAAATATGCCCCGCTGCCATGCGGCGGTTACAGTACCACTCAGCCACCATCACATCATGATCGAACAACCCGTTGGACTCGTCGCTGCGCTGAACGGAATTTTTGCAAAGCGCGATTGAGCCGCAAGACAGGAATAATAATTACTGAAATCAAACGAATTACCGATGTCCTGCGGGTCCGTGCCGAAACGATGGGCGAAGCCGTTGCCCATGATGACACAAGGCGCGTGCTGACGTTTGCGCAATGGGATCGCGAGGCCGACGAGATCGGCGGCGGTCTGGTCGCAGCGGGACTGGTCACCGGCGACCGTGTTTTCCTGCCGATCAGCAATGCCAATGCGGTTGAGATGGCGGTCGCGGTGCTGGCGGTTTTGCGCGCCGGCGGCATCGTCGTTCCGGTCAACACGCGTCTGTCGCCACAGGAAGTGGCCGACTATGCCGCGCTGATCGAGCCACGCTTTGCGATTACGGATCAGGCGGGACAGTTGGACGGCGTGACGCTGGACGCAATCTGGCAGACCGATGCGATGCCGCGCGACATCGCCGCATTGCCCGACCAGCAAGCTTTCGATCCGGCTGCCGATGCAGAGATACTCGGGACATCGGGCACGACCGGAAAGATCAAGGGCGTTGTCGTTACTCATCCCGATCTGCTTGGGCCGGTCCGCACCGGGCTTGAGCGCGATCGTTCGACCTCGACGCTTCATGCGCTGCCGTTTACCGGTTCGGGCGGAAATCTGGGTGTGTTGATTCTGCCGTTGCGGGGAGCTGCCACGACGTTCACGCAGCCACGTTTCGACCCCGCCGGATTCCTGAAACTTGTCGCGGAAAAGCGGCCGATGACGGTTTATCTCGTGCCCACGATGTTGCGCCTGATCCTCGATCATCCCGACGCCGCGACCACCGATTTCTCCAGTGTGCGTTACCTGATGACAGGAACTGCGCCGCTGCCCAATGACTCGGTCGTGCGGGCGATGGCACTATGGCCGAACGCCAGCATCCGCAACAGTTACGGCATGTCAGAAGGCGGGGCGAGTATTTCGACACGCGGCAAGGAAGTCCTGAAACCCGGCTGCGTCGGCAAACTGCCACCCCATATGCAGGTACGCGACGACGCCGGTCAGGTCGTTGCGCCGATGGTGGTCGGCGAAATTTACGGTCTGCAATCCAACCCCCGCCGATACTGGCGCGACGATGCGGCCACCGCACAGGGCTTTACCGGCGGCTGGACGAAGACCGGCGACCTTGGTTTCGTGGATGGCGACGGCGACCTGATTATCAGCGGCCGGTCAAAGGAACTCATCATCCGGGGTGGCTATAACATCACGCCGATCGAGATCGAAAACGTCCTGCACGACCATCCATCGGTCAAGGACGCCGCCGTCCTTGGCGTGCCGCACGACGTTCTGGGCGAGGATATCGCGGCCGCAGTCTCGTTCCGCCCCGGCACCACGGCAACGCCCGAAGAACTGGAGACATGGTGCCGCGACCGGCTGGCGAACAACAAAGTGCCGCGCACGATACTGGTGCTCGACGAACTGCCGGTCAACGCGACCGGCAAGGTGGTGAAGCGCGACCTGCGCCCGCAGGTGGAAGCCGCTGCGGGCGCGCGTCGTGCGGCAGGAAGCCGATAGAGAGCCTTGTATGGCCGCAAATCGGAAGCAATGGTACGGCCCTACCAGGTAAAGAGGGTCTGCAGAGTCGTTCGGGATTGCAGTCACCTTGCTCCTATTACGAAGCTCTCGTGTTTGGATGCTTCGAGAATAGTGGCCCGACCTCCGAAGAGGTCGGGCCACTCACCTTTTAGTCTCCGGCATTCCAGATAATCGCAAAGCGATTGTCATCGTCGCCTGGAGCGCGACCGAGGTTGGCATAAAGCCGACGGGGCCCGAACTCGGGTGCGGCAATGCTCAGCGAGACATAGTCATTGCCCGTCGTTTCAGAACGCCGGAGCCACCCCGCACCGATTTCGATATCACCGACAAGAACCTTATAGTCGGGCTGTACGTCACGGGACTTGCCGGAGTTCGCCACATGTCGGCTGTGATGGTGAGCGTTTTGAGCCCTTGAATGAACCGGTTTCGGTCAGGGTGACATAACCAATGGTAGCCATGTGCGTCTTCCTTGATGATGCGTTCAGCGGCGCTTGCTAGGGAATGGGCAACCTTCCAGTCCGACCCTAAAGTTTCACTGGCGGCAAGCTGACGAAGGTGTGTTGGTTTGGCAACCATTGAACCAGCCGGCAAACAGGCACAAAATTTATAAGCCTTTGCGCGATCGCCAGTGACAGGTGGTGTGACGACCGGCGATCGCTGGGCCCCTACGTGCCAGCAGCAATGAAGCGAGGCGCCGGAGCGCTTGGATTGCTACAGTGCGGCTATCAACATGCACCAGTCGGCTCTGCATCTGATTGCAGACGTTCATCGAATTCCTTGTTGACGGATACCCTAACATTCCGCTCTTAAAAACTCTTAAGGGAGAGTTTTATGGTCAATAGTTTGTTAACCGAGGAAGCACGAGCACCGATCGGCCGCGTCGTGCGCATGCGTCGCGGAATCGTCACCGCGACCGACATCGCCAAGTTCTGTTCGGGAATTGGGGAAGTCGGCGCCGAGCATCATGATGAGGCGGCTGCCCGGGCCCTGGGGTATGCCAGCATTGTCGCGCCACCAACCTTTCCCGCGCTGACGACGCGACCAATCCCGCCGCGGTCCGGATTTCTTTCCGACGGTCAGTACGACGACGCGGCCCCGCCCGGACTCGGTCATCTGCAAACGATGCTTGGCGGACAGGACTGGACCATCCACCGATTGGCCCGCGCGGGAGAGGTCATCGAGGAGCGCCGCACGGTACTGTCGATGGAGGAGCGCGAGGGCAAGACGGGCCCCATGGCGATCGTCCGCAGCGAGCAGGCATTTATTAATGACAGCGGCGATAAGATCGAGACGCTCATTTCCACCCTGATCTTACGACCTCCCCCGCCAGCAATTGAGGCTTCAGGCTCGGCAGGACCTATCATCCAGTCGGAGGTCATCGCAAACCTTCCCCAGGCTGGGCCGGACCAACTGATCGTCCAGCCCGACATGATCCAGTCGTTCCTGTTCAACGCGGCGATTTGGGCGGTCCATCGTATCCACTGGGATGTCCCCTACGCCCGTTCCGAGGGACTCCCCTCGACGCTGATCGTGGGCTGGAACCTCGCGAATTTCATCGCCCGACTGGGCAAGAAAATCGCTCCTGAAGGTAAGCGCCTGAACCGCATCAATCTTAGTTACAGGGCGATCGCGCATCCGGGCGATATCCTGACCTGTACGGCAGGCGATACGGAAGATGGCATGCGACACGTCGTGATGCAGAACCAGCGTGGCACCACCAACGTCATCGGCCGCCTTGGCTGGGAGTAAGCAGCCGGCAATCCGCGAGCGCCACTCGGCTGCTCGCGGATTGCCGAAATCAAGCTATTCGCTGCCAAAGGCTTTGCGGAAGCCAACGTCCATCATGCGCGGTTCACCGGTAATGCCGGCTGCAATACCGCCAGTATTTGGCTGAGCGATCCCCGCAATTTGATAATGTTTATTGAACGCGTTTGTCACAAAAACAGAAAGCGTAGCTCCCCAGTCACGAACTTCATAATCAGCCCGAAGATTGATCGCAGCTTCAGCGGCCGCAATCCGCGCCTTGTTCTCCTCGGCTTGCTTTGAGGGTTCGGCCGGCATCTTCAGATCACAAAGCAATATTGGAAGCACCACGCTGGCCATCACGAGCGACAGCAATATCACACCGGTGGCCAAAAATATGGCAAGCTCGCGACCGGGAAAGGGCGTTCCATCACCCATTACGAGCGGCAGCGTGAGCACACCCGCCAAGGTGATTGCACCACGCACGCCGGCAAACGACATTGTGGCCACCAGACGCCACGGCGCTCTCGGTGGTGTTGCTCCGTTCTGCGCTTGACGGAGCAACGTGATCCGCAGCGACACCCAGACCCAGATGAAGCGAAGAACAGCCAGCCCGACCATGATCGCGCCGACGTAAAAGGCCAGCCACCATGGGTTGGCGTGCCCGGTCATCTGCACCGTCTCGTCAAGGCCTGAAAGTATCCCTGGGAGCTGCTCTCCGAGAAGGACGAAGATGATCCCGTTTGCGGCAAACTGGATTGTGTCCCACACCGAATTACGACCCATCCGCGTCATAGCGAGCGCCTGTCGTGATATTTCGGCAAAACTCATCGTCACACCCGCAGCCACTGCAGCGAGAATCCCCGAAGCATGGAAATGTTCGGCGAGCAGGTACGATCCGAATGGAATAAGCAGACTGATCAGGATCTGCGATCCGGTTTCCTCACCGAAGCGCTCGGAAACCCAGGCCTTGGCGCGCGTGACGACCAGCGTCAGTACAACCCCCACGCCGATTCCAATGACCGCCATCCACAGGAAGCTCAGCGCCGCCTGCGAGGCCGAAAAGCTGCCTGTAAGGGCAGCAGCAATCGCGAAACGCAGGCAGACCAACCCGGATGCGTCGTTCAGAAGGGATTCGCCTTCGAGAATATGCATCATCCGTTTGGGGATCGGCACACGTGCGGCGATTGCGGAAACGGCGATCGGGTCCGTTGGCGAAATGACCGCCGCAAGCGCAAATGCGACTGCCAGCGGCATTGCCGGGATCATCCAGTGGATCAGGAAGCCCATACCCACGACCGTCAACAGAACGAGGCCAAGCGCCAGTTCGACGACTGTTGAAAGATCCTTGAGCAATTCATCCTTGGGTATTCGCCAGCCATCCAGAAACAGCAGCGGCGGCAGGAAAAGGAGAAGGAACAGCTCTGGATCAAGCTCCACACGCTGATTGACGCCGAGTCCGATCAGCGCGCCTAAGGCGATTTGCACAAGCGGCGTCGGGATCGACACCGGTAGCATGCGCGAAACAGCACTGCTGATGACAACCGCCAGCAGCAGGATCAAGACAATAGACACCGTTTCCAGAACTCAACTCCTACAACACCAATTTGGAAAGCGTGAGGTCTGCTCCTAAGTTATCATAGATGCGTATCGAGCCACCGCGACGCAATCGTCGCTTTCCCGACATGAAACCATATCAACCCCAAAGGCTTGATCAACTGGCCTTGCACTGGGTGCTCGGTTGCCCCGGACGTTTAAACGTTATCTCTTCGCCACTTCCATTCAAGACATACCCGTGCCCTGTAAAATCCATTCCGCCACTTACGGCGGCGGTCAACACGACGATTTCTGTATTGTTCTTGGTTTCGAGTTCGGCGGATACATCGTCATCCATAAAGCTGACCTGAACGATGCGAGCGTCCCGGCAAAGATAGCGACGATTAAGTTTGACCAAGGGCTGAAGTGAGCTCGTCTCTGATGTGACCTCCTCATATTCAGCATTTTTATTGAACGAAATCGAGTCTACGTCTGTGGTCGTCCCCCGCATGCAGCCAAAGCTGCAGCGGAAATTCCCATAGCGCCAATCGCTATCCAGTTTCGGAAATCCATATTCAGAACTCCACTGAACTGAGAACGACACTGACAGCGCGTCTGTTCTGAGCGAATGAGGCTTCATCAGCCCCCGTCGCTTCCGGCCTTTCTTTCCCGTAAGAAACGGTTTGCAGGCGGCTGGTCGAGATACCCAGCCCTGACATAAAGCTGGCAACCGAGGTTGCACGGCGATCGCCAAGCGCAAGGTTGTAATTTCGCGTACCGTGCTCGTCGGCATGGCCCTCGATCGTGAAGGCAACCTCGGGATTTTCTACAAGCCAGCGAACCTGTCGCCTTAGGATGGCTCTGGCTTGGGCCGTTAGCGTGGTAGAATCGAGTTCAAACAAAACACGGTCGGCACCAGCGGCATCAACCAAAGCTTTCTGACGCCAAGCGACGACGTCGCCTGCCTGTCCCGTGTGACAGGCGGCCCCATGTTCATCGCAATATGCGCCTTCTTTGCGCAGCCCGAAATGGTAAACCCGAGCGTGACTAGCCAAAGCATATATATGCGCACCAACGACCTCCCCTTTTCAGCAGGGAAGCGATTACGTCCAGATAACGACGGGCGTTATTATAGCTTTTATATGCATGGACTGACGCCTGCGGTGATCCCAGAATGAAGGCGTTCCAGCGGGGCCCGAACACCTCCGCTCCGAGGTATACCGCTGGACACTCACTGCAGCGGCGGGTTTATGGCCTTCCAACCTTAGTTCGCCGCTGCAGACCAGAAAGTATTTGATGTGAACGCCACGACGATTGGAGCCACCAAGTCCATACGACCCTTCTGGACCGCGTTGAATCTCCATCTGGGTGGCAGCGAATTCTTAGCCACGCTGCTTATCGTTGCCGCCTCTTTGGGAGCAGGGATCGCAGCCAAACCCGATCTTGGCGAAGTTGCATCAGCCCTCATATTCGTTCTGGGCATTACCATTGCAGGCGCAGTTTGCGGTTTGGCCGCGGCTCTTCTGGCGTCGATTGCCGCCTTTCTCCTCTTCAATTTTTACCTTGCTGAGCCAGTCCTTACCTTCAGGCTCGCAAGTGGCAGCGATGTCGCCACTCTGCTTGTTTTCAACCTGTGTGCCGTCGTTACCGGGGTTCTCGCCGGGCGTCTCAATGATCGAGCGCGTGCTGCGCGCGTCAGTAACGGTCACCTGACAGGATTGCTGGCAACAAGCGAGGCGCTGCAATCGGCGGTCCGCGTCGAGGACGTGGCATCGATCGTCACCCGAGTCGCCCCCGATCAGTTGGGAGTTATGTTGGATATTTTTGAGTTGGCGGACGGTACGCTGTGCGCCGTCGGCCCAACGGAAATCGACAACTCGGCTGCAATCGCGCGGTCGGCGCTCGTTCAGGGCGAGTGCAAAGACGGGACTATTCTGGCTCGGCGCCTCAACGGTAGCTATGGGCCTATCGGGGTAATGGTTGCTACAGGCCTGGACAGTCATCGTCCCGCTCCAGAATTTATTGCGGCGCTGGGGAATATCATAGCGCTCGCAATCGAGCGCGCGGCGCTATCGCGCGGGCTCGCCGAACGGCGAGCCGCAGAGCGGACAGAGGAACTCAAGACCGCACTACTATCGTCGGTCAGCCATGATTTTCGGACACCCCTCACTGCGATTAGCGCGTCGGCCTCCAGCCTGATCGAATTTCGTGACCGGCTGGATGACGCCACCCGCTCAACGTTACTTCGCGGCATTGTCGCCGAATGCGAGCGCCTAAATCGTTATACCGCAAACTTGCTCGAAATGAGTCGATTGGAAGCGGGACATGTCTCTACGCAACTGCAAACGCTGAGCGTTGCGGATATGATTGGCGCCGCAATCGTGCACCTGAAATCCCGCGCCGGCTCGCGGGTCATTACGAAATCCGCAGATCCAAATCTGACCGTTGTTGCTGACACGGCACTTTTCGAACTGGTGCTTATCAATGTGATGGAGAATGCAATTTTGTACAGTGACGATGGCAGCCGAATTCATGTGTCGGCAGCCCAAGAGAATGATGCTTGCGTCGTAAGCGTGACGGACGAGGGCAAAGGCATCCCGGTGACCGATCTGAAGCGGGTGTTCGAACGCTTCGTACGCGTTGCACGGGTCGAGCCATCGCCACGTGGCAGTGGTCTTGGGCTCGCCATTGCCAATGGCTTTGTCGAAGCGATGGGGGGCCGAATATCGGCTCACATCCCAGGAATCGAGGGACACGGCACTCAAATTGTCATTCGCCTTCCCTTGGCAGAACAACACACGTGAACAGGCGTCACATCCTCATCGTCGACGATGAGCCCTCTCTGCTGGCGGTTCTTGAGCCTGTCTTGTGCGCTGCAGGTTACAAGGTCACGACCGCCATCAATGGACGCGCCGCTCTCGTCGCCGACGACACTTACGCACCCGACCTTATTCTTCTGGATCTTGGACTTCCTGATCTTGATGGCAAGAAAGTCATCCAGCGCCTTCGCTTGCGCCGTGATGTTCCGATCATCGTGATTTCAGCTCGCCATCAGGAGGCTGAGAAAATCGCGGCGCTCGATGATGGTGCAGACGATTACGTCGATAAACCCTTTGAGATCGGCGAACTTATGGCCCGAATCAGGGCATCCTTTCGCAGACGTACGGCTGTCCATACCGATGGTAACGCCTATCGATCGGGCCCGCTGATGATCGATTTTTCCGCGTGTCATGTCACAATCGAAGGCCAACCCATCAAACTGTCGCCAAAAGAATATGATGTGCTTGTCACGCTGGCACGAAGCGGCGGCCAAGTCGTGACGCACAAGCGGCTCTTAGAGGCTGGCTGGCCCGAAGGGGCCGCCGATACCCAATATTTACGTGTCTATATCGGTCTGCTGAGACAAAAGATTGAGGAAGATCCGAGCGATCCCAGGTTCATTCTGACCGAACCCGGCTTAGGGTATCGATTGTCAATCGACCCGACCATTTAGGCAAAAAATGCTTTTCCCCACGTTGAAGTCTTGCCCGGCATATGCACCCAACATGGTCCTCAAGGCCAGTAGACTGAGCAACAGCGATTGCAGGCGCAATGGCGGCCAATAACATCAAGACCGTAACGGCGATTGATTGCAAAGCTGCCGCCTGTTTGCCCTGATAACCGTTAGTTAGCGACAATTTGCAACTCGGAAACGGGCACGCCCATGGCTATGCACTGCAAATCAGAACATTGATCCTCATCAACGCTCGGTGATCGGAACCGTCACGCGTATAGAACGGTCACCGTTCGGCTGGCGGATGACTTTCATGATCGTCGGCGCTGCGCAAGGCAGTGGGAGTCTGACCGGCACGAATTTTCCTTCGCAGCGGATGACCATTCTATGCGCTCGCGCCTAGAACGTAGCACTTTACAGGCGCGGCATACAGACGCCTTGCTGGCGCCAGCATTGAGTGCGGCGGTGACGTGATCGACCCGTCCGTCGTTGATCGTTGGATGACGACCACCGTGGCGACCTCATGTTTGGCAGCAGCAAGGCCCTGCCAGCCCCTGCTCGCGTGCGAACGTCCTCACCTCGAAGTTGGTCGGCGCAACTGCCAGTCTCCAGTGTCAATCTGGTCGCCACCGGCTAAGCCCCCCATATGCTGACGCCGGTATGTCAGTCAGTCGGCATCAACGGCACGCCTTCGATTATGCTAATAGATACGCAAAATAACCTGTGCCCTCCGCTCGCGCGTTGATTTCACCTTATATTCAATTGACTGCCGAGGTGCGGGAGCTCGTGGCGTTAAAGAGAACTGCCATGCTGCCGTTATTAGATAGCGCGGCCATTGTGCCGTGCGGTGCAAGACAACTAGTCCGATATGGGTGAAGCTCCGCTTTACTGTTCCGTTGTCCATGAGCACCGTAAAACAGTTGGAGGCATCGCATTGATATTGACGGTCATCTTGAAATCCGTTCGAGCCAGCGTTCATATTATCGCAGAATGGCGCGCGCCACTGGCTCGCTTTATAATCATCAGCAAATGCGGTTTAGCCTTGACGGCTCTACCTGCGATCTCGGCGATGGCGGCCACCTGCGGATCCCCGACGACATCGCCTACTACGCTTCCGGCCCTGGTCACCCCAGGCCATGGTGATGACATTGGATGTACAACCATGAACACGCCAAAATCGGCGGCCGCAGTACTGACGGCAGTGAAAAACGCCCGCGTAATTTCGGATCCGGTAAACGGCACTAACAATCCCAAGGCAATACCAGGTGCGATCGTGCACTATTCGATTACCATCACGAACACAGGGACAACGCCGATCGACGGCGGCACTATTGTGATTACTGACCCGGTTCCGGAAGGTGTTGTTTTGTCCGTCGCTTCTCCAAAAGTTCAATTCATGGATGGAACGCCGTCAAGCGGGCTTGCTTTTAATCCGGCGACTGACGTTTCCTATTCGGCGCATCCAGGCGGAGGCTCACCGTTCACGTACGCACCTGCTCCTGATGCGAACGGGTATGATGCAGCGGTTCGCGATCTTCGAATTGCGCCAACAGGTTCGATGGCGGGTGCAACAGCCTTTGGTCAACCGAGTATCACGCTCGAATATTCAGTCAGGCTGAACTAGCCGGCTTTCCGGAAAGCGCCACCGATCAGACTGATCCGGCGACAATAGTTTGCAACATCCGCAATCGTTTTTAGCGGTGTTTATTTCCTGATATTTGGCAGGCCCCTCTGTTCGTGCGCGTGTAAGGGCTCGTATAAACCTGATCTGATGATAAACCCCATATGATCAACAGTTTTATCCATTTTGGATCATTTTCTCACATTAAAGCAACGATAGAAATCAGATACGCCCCAAAAATCTGGGAAATCATGATTTCCAAATTAGGAATACAGTCAAGCCTTTACCTATGAGCATCCGTCAATTTTTCGATAGTATTTTATGAATAGCCTTCTTATTTAATCTTTGTTAAATCTGTTAATCAAAATGGTGTCAGCGGGGGCTTTTGGGCAACATTATATGAAATTTTGGCAGTCAATTATCACAGCGGAACTGAGTGTCGCGCTCGCACGACTGAGCGACCTTCACCTGTCCTGGCTAAACAACGTGGCCGCTTCGGGCATAGTGATTGCAGCAGCAGGGGTGATCTGGCTAGTGAGCGATCACATGGCCTGGGATCCGCTTCTAATGCTCAAAAAGAAATGGTCAGGCAGTACGTGACCATAAGCGCCGTTACACGACTGACCGACCGCCAACGCGAATGCCTGTTGCTTGTGCTTGATCATATGGACACCAAGGAAATTGCTCGGGCATTGGGGTTGGCACCCAATACCGTCAAGAACCACATTGATGCGGGAAAGGCCAAGCTGGGCGTTGGTTCGCGGCTTCAAGCGGCCAGAATCGTCCGCAACGCGATGCGGGAACGCGAGTTTTCAACGCCGTCATCACTCGCAAGCCTCCGCGACTTTGCACCAGCTTCCTCGCTGGATCTGTCGCGGCTGGCCGACCCGGGACGGCACTATCTCCGCGAAGATCATATCCCGTTTGACCTTGACATGGCCATGCTTCAGGTTGGTTCCGAAGGTGCGGGGACTGGGGTCAAGGTTTTTGATGCCACGGTGGGAGAACGCTTACTTCTGATCATGGCCATCACGCTTGGATGCGCCATATGTTTCGGCAGTCTTCTCGCCGGCATCGAAGCTCTTTCCGCACTTTTTCGCACCTGAGCATATATTTGGCGTTCGGCGGCATCGACGGGCGGAACCTCAACATCGCATACTGAATTTTATCGCATATTAGCCTTGCGACCGCCAAGCGGCCACTTTGGGGCATCTCGTCTTAATCCAAACGCAGCGATTGCCGCATCTGAACTCGATAACATGGGACTCAGTTCGCCTTGATCTGATAATCAGACAATCGCGCGCCAAGCCTCAACTATTGGCTGCAACCTACTTCGCGCTTCAACAATATGCTCGACATTGCTTTCGACAACTGCACGCTGCAGCAAAGCACGGATACCGCTGTAGATCGAGACCATGCGCTTCGACAAGACGCCTGCATCGGCATTCGTCCCGGTTTCCATCGACATGAGAATGACATCCGCACGGTTTCGAGCTACGTCGCGGCGAAGGGGTCGCCCTGACAAAATTGCACCATACATATTATCGATACAATCGATCAGTTCCTCGAATAAGGTCATGATAAGCTGACCCGGCTGAGCACCCTCGATCCGACCGGCAGCCGAGATTTCCCGATAAGTCTCAATGGCACGAGCACTCACTTCGTGCTGTTCCAGGACGCGATCTGCTGCGTGAGGTAAGCTTGGCTCGATTTGATAAGCGCAACCGCCTTGTCCATTTCGGTAAAGGATGCCGTCAATCGATCAATCAACGCTGCATTGTCGGTGTTGACCTGATCCTGCTGGGTTTTCAGTGTTCCAGCCATCCTCGTGTAGCGTGCCGTACTAATGCCCAACACGCCGTCATTGGCTGTCAGAGCGGTCGTGACCGTCCCGAGCGCCTGATCGAGGCCCCCCGCAGCGGTCAACATAGCGCGAACGCCATTCGGATCAGTCGCGATTGCAGTGTTAAGCTTGGTTGCATCAAGCCGTAGAGAACCATCGCGGTTGGTCGCAATCCCCAGATCGTTAAGAGACTTGGCCGTCGTGCCTCCCGCAAGCACCGTTTGCGGAAGTGCGGCAAGCGCTCGTGCCGCACTTCGAAGGCCATTGTCCCCAGCAGAGGTCCCGAATCTGCAGGCGTGGCACCGACTACGGTAGCGGTCGCAATCATGGCTCGTAACGCGTTAAAGCCGGCCACAAATTCCTGGGCTATTTTCGCCGTGCTTACTGTCGCGTCCTGTGAATCAACGTCAAACGTACTGGCAAACGCCGCCAGCGAAGACGTGATCGTCGCGAGTGAGGAAATCTTGGCCGTGTTGCTGGTGACTGCGCTGGTTAGCACCGTGTCGCGATTGGCGCGCGCTGCTGCCGCGAGATTGGCAACAAGCGCTTTGGTGTCGATGCCCGAGCCCACGCCGAGCGTGGTCAGGATCGAGGGTGACGTTGCCATAGCTCAAATATCCTTTCTGATCAGTTGGAGCTTCTCAAGCCCGAGCGCGTGGCGCATTTCCATGATATCGACGACCAGGGCGGCGCGCGCCTCCAGCGAAACTTCCGAGTATCGGATCGCGATCATCAATGCATCGAGCTCGTGAAGCGTTGTCTCGATCGCGTCGCTCCACACGGTCTTGGCATTAACATTATTGACGTTCATCGGGGGCATCGCACATCTCGCGTCACAGGCACTGATGCATATAACGGCGTCCCCGGCGATTTCTTAAGTGGAGCGCATACCATCGGCGCTATAGCGAAGGTCATCGGGCACATCGATCTCGGGCGGGATGCGGCTGGCGTCCATCGCTGCGCCGAGGCCGAAGACGAACGCAAGGACGGTTGCGACAGAACGATAGAGCTTTTCGTCGATAACCTGACCCGACCGACTTGTGAAATAAAGAGCACGTGTCAGTACGGGATAGCTCAAGATCGGCACGTCTTCGTTGCGGGCGAGCTCACGCAGTGCTGCCGCCGCCTCTGCGCGAGCGCGAGCGACAACAATGGGCGCGGCATCCTCACCCGGCCGATACCGCAAGGCCACAGCAAAGGACGTCGGATTGACAAGAATGACAGTGGCTTCTTTGATCGCCTTGCGTGCGGACTGATCCATGAGCGCGGCGCGCTTGGCATGAATTTGCTGTCGTATCTCGGGAGAGTGTTCGGACTCGCGATGCTCATCGCGGACCTGTTGTTTGCTCATGCGAAGCCGCGCATTGCGCAATCCAATCTGAATGGGTGCATCGATGGCCGCGATGGCAACCAGTGCAATAGCCATCCCAACAGCAATGCGCCCGAGAATTAGCGCGGCAGCTTCGATGCTCGATCCGACATCGGCAGCGCTGAGCGCCATGATCGCGTTGCTGGAGGATGAGAAGACCCAGGCTGCGGCGCTCCCTAGAAAAATGAGTTTCGCGAGCGATTTTGCAAAGTCGATGAGGCCGCGCGAACTGAACAGTCTCTGAAGGCCCTGGATCGGACTGACGCGCGCCATTTTAGGAGCAACCGCATGCCAGTTCGTACCGAGCCCCCCGCCAATCGCGCGACTTGCAAAGACCGCGACCCAGGTTGCCGCGAAGAGTGCCGCCAAAGGCATGGCGACGGCTTCCAAAAGTGGCACAACCGCAGTCACGGGATCAAAGCCCAACTGCGGATCAAGATTTCCGGCGAGCCCGACAACCAGCGCCTGTTTAGCACCGCTCCAAACTGCGCGCCCTGAAAACGCTATCCATCCCGCCCCTGCAATTGCGATCGCAGCAGTCGAAAGGTCCCGGATATCGGGAAGATCGCCATCCTTCTTTGCCTCACGAAGGCGTTTGGGTGTCGCCGCTTCGGTGCGCTCTCCGCTGTCGTTACTCATGGTGCAGCGAGCGCCAGTGCTTCGGTAAGGCGCGCAGCAATGGAGGATCCCATCGACGGAAAAGCGACGACGAGCAGCGCTGCGCCAGCGAGCTGTGTGAATGGGAGCCCGATTGCGAAAAGATTGAGTGAAGGGGCCGCACGCGCGATAAGCGCAGTGACGATCTGGACGAGGACAAGCGCAAAAGCGACGGGTAACGCTATGGCAACGGCGCCTCCAAACATCATCGTCCCAAATCCCACCATGTCGCCGCTCGGCATCCAGCTGGCGCCCAGCGGCAGCAACCGATAGCTGTTAAGGATCGTCGCAACGAGCGTCAGGTGCCCCTGCCCCGCCAGAAATATCGCGGTCGCCGCAAAGCCCATCAGATTGCTCAACGTGGGCGCCGGTCCCGAGAGTCCGTCCATCGACGTCGCAAACCCCAAACCCATCGTGTTTCCAACGACCTCCCCTGCCATCATCGCGGCACCGAAGGCCATTTGCACCGCAAAGCCCATGGCAAAGCCGATCACCAGCTCAGGCAAAACTAGAAAAGGCGCATCATGGGCCGCTGCAAGAACGGTTACAGGGTCCATGGTGGAAAACGCCGACCAGCCCAGTGCTACCGAGAGGCCAATCCGCAGAGTTACGGGGACATGCGTGTTGCCAAAAAGCGGCGAGGTCAAAAGCGCAGCCCCCGGCCGGATCGAAGCGATCGCAATACCCATGGCTGCTTCACTCAACGTCATCAGTTAAGCACGTCAGGAATGCGAGCATACATTTCGCGCGCAAAATCAGCAACAACGCCAAGTATCGTTGCACCAAACAGCGCAAGCACCAGAGCCACGACAAGCAGCTTGGGAACAAAGGAGAGCGTCGCCTCATTGATTGACGTGACCGCCTGGAACAGACCGACCGCAATGCCCACGACAAGCACGGGGATCAGCAAGGGTGCGGAGGCCAGCGCAGCTGTCCATAGACCTTGTTGTGCAAAGCCCAGAAGAATGTCTTGTTCATTACCCATTTCAACCGGTCCCGAACGACGAAGCGAGTGATCCCATGGTAAGCGCCCATCCGTCGATGGCGACGAACAGCAAGAGCTTGAATGGCATAGAAACGACCGAAGGCGACAACATCATCATCCCGAGCGCCATCAGCGCGCTGGCGACGACCAGGTCGATGACGAGGAAGGGGAGGAAGATCAGAAACCCGATCTGAAAGGCAGTCTTCAGTTCACTGGTGACAAAAGCAGGAACCAGGATCGAGAAAGGTGTGGCAGCGATATCACTGCCAGGCTTTTCATTGCCCATCTTATAAAAGAGCGAAAGGTCAGCGCTACGCGTCTGATGCGCCATGAATTTGTGGAGCACCGTTCCCCCACGTTCGACAGCCGTTTCAAGGGGAATCTGCTGCATGTGATACGGCTGCCATGCTGTCTGATTGATCTCCGTGATCGTTGGCCGCATGACGAACATCGTAAGAAAGAGCGCCATTCCCACCAGAATCTGGTTCGGCGGCGTCTGTTGCAATCCCAGCGCCTGACGCAGGATCGAAAGCACAATCAGGATGCGCGTAAAGCCCGTCATCATGAGAACCAGCGTCGGCAAGACCGTCAGGCCTGTCATGAGGACAAGGATTTGCAGCGGCAAAGCAAGAGGTGTGCCTGCGGGTGCGGGAACGCCGCCGACTGCGCTAAGGTCGATAGCTGTCGACGAAACCGCGACTGCGAGCATTGCGATCATTCGCCGCGCCCCTCGGCAATCAGCGAAATGCCGTTCTTGCCCACAGAAAGCAGCAGTGTTTTTCCCGAAAATTCGACGACAGCCAGTTTAACCGCAATGCTAAAAGCATGAACCTCGACAACCCGCGCCAGCTTTCCGCGACGCTGATCCACCGCCGTTCTTTGTAGACGGCGAAAGGCCGACCACGCGCGACTGGACAGAGATTGGAGATCAATCATGCGCGCCGCTCAATGGCACCGAGACTTTGCGCGGGTGCAACGATTTCGCAAATCCGGACGCCGTAACGGCCATCGACTGTCACCACTTCTCCACGAGCGATAAGCGTGCCGTTGACCAGGATGTCGAGCGGATCATCAATCGCGCGATCGAGTTCGACAACAGCATCGCGCTCCAGAGCAAGAAGATCAGCCAGCGTCAGTGCAGTCGAGCCAACCTCAACCGACAGGCGCATCGAAATGCGCGACAGGAGATCGAAATTGTTGCCTGCACTGGTCGCCGCTTCGCTCAGAATATCATCAGTCATATACTGGACTCCATATGTTCAATGCGAATGGCCACATGGCCGTCGCGATCATCAATTGTGCCCGTGGCCAGGCGCAGCGCTCCCGCAAGCATCGGCACAAGCGCCGGTTTGGCGATGGGAACGACATCGCCGACCGCAAGCCGCGACAAGGTCGATATCGAGAGTTCGGGTCGTGCGAGGACGACGCGGACCGGAAGGCGGGCGGCAAGGACGCTGTCGCGTAGATCAATGGCCCAGCTCGAGGTGACCTTGGCCACGCCATCGTCGCGCAACCGCGCGACCCGTTCTGGCGCAAAGGCAATGTCGATCTTTCCTGAAATGGCACCCGATGTCACCCACAGCGCGATCGTGGCGATCCTGTCGGAAGCGCGGGCGAACTGCTGAACGGCAATCGCCGGTAGAATCTCGGCACGACCGATCGAGGGAAACATCTGCGTTATGGCGCTCGCCACACTGTCTGAAAACTGGCCGGCTAATTGTGCAGTTGCTCGGCAGGCACGAAAAGGAGTCCGTTCGATGGTTTGCGAAGTGCCGCCAAACCGGCGCTCGACCATGGCATCGGCCAAGCCATCATTGACCGCGACAACCATCGCCAGTTTCGCTCCAAACTGGTATGAAGCCTCCCACAGCGACCGGTCCGAGCGCCATTCTTCAAATGCGATGATGCCCGTCGGCTCCGCGGTGATCGTGATGGGGTCGCCGCAGAGATCGGACATCGTCCGGGCGACCGAAATCGCCATTTGAGAGGCGATGCGGATCATGACGGCGTCGGCGCGATTCGCCTCGGCATCGCCCTTCACAAGCGGGTTGACGTGCTGAGACACATTCATTGGATGACAAAGCTCGTGAAATAGACGCTGTCGATCCCGGTCTGACCGGTCTTGGTCTTGAGCACCTGATCCATCACGCTACGCAGCTTGGCCTGGAGCTGCTGCTTGCCAGCTGTCGTGGCCAGCGCACCGGCGTCTTCATCGGCGACCGTCATCAGGACGACCGAGCGTAGAGCCGATTCGTTGAGCTTGACCTGCTCTGCGATCTCTGGCCGGTCGGCCGTGGCAACGGACAGAGCAAGCTGTACGAAACTGCCGCTGTCCCTAAGGTTCGACGTGAAAGGCGCCTGGAAACTGTAATAGATTGGAGCAGATTTTGCGGCCACTGGCGTATTTTCAGTCTTGGTTGCCATCGGCCCGCCAGACTGACCGATCCAACCAGCACGTGCGGCGTAGATGCCACCCGCGACGCCGGCTCCAGCGAGGACTGGGACCGCAAGGACAAAGACGATAATGGTCTTTATCCTTCCCGATTTCTTTTTCTTCGATTCAGTCATTTAAGCTAATCCTTTAAGCGTAACGATTGCGGTCAACGGGGGCGCGGAGTGTACCCTCGTCGGCCACGGCGATCTCGATCCGACGACGGGCGCGCTCTCCCGAACTGCGTCGATCCGCGCTGGATTGGTCCAGTGACACTGAAGCGCCCGAAATGGGCACACCAAGTGCCAAGGCTCCAGCGACCATCTGGTGATGCGCCTGGGCAACAACGGACAGCGCCCGCGGCTCGGCGACAGCAATAGTCAAATGGCTCGACACCCCATCGTGCGCGATCGAAACCGAGATGTTTCCAAGGTCGGCTGGTTGAAGCTTGAAGCGCACGTCTCCATTCTGCGACGAGCGTTCGATATCGGTGGCAACGCCCTCGAGCCACTGCTGATCGACCCCATTGGCGCGTGCCATCGCATTCAGGAGTTGCGTGCCGACTGGTACTGCGGCGCCAGGAACCGCAGACGCATTGGGCATCGTAGACGTCGGCATTGATGCCAGGATCGTGTCGCCGGTCACTGGAGCCACGTGTTTGGGCTGGGGCGATTCCGCTACGAGCGAAAGGCTCGTTGCAGCATCGGCACTAAGTTTTTCCGACAACCCTGATATCATCGCTCCCTTATCGTCGACTGGATCGGGCATCGCCGCGATGGCTTTGGGCGCCTTGGCCCGTGATGCCTTGTCGCCTATCTGGGCAAGTTCCTGGTTGGCGGCGGCGTCCTTAGCCTGAAGCGAGAATGTGGGGGTGCTGAGAGGTACGAAACTGAGACTAACGATCAGTTGGTGTACAGGATCGATCACGGCTGACGGTGTCACACCTTCGTCTTTGTGAACGCGATGAGCTGTTAGGCCCGAGGTTCCGTCTCCAGAGTCTTCGGCGATAATATCAAGATGAGGCTGGGCAACCCGTACAACGGAGATCTGTGATTGGGCATTGATGAGCCTCACCGACCCGGTGATAGGGGCGGCACCATCGGCACCTACATTGCCCTTAGTCTCATTGGCAGCCTCAGATTCTGGCGGCACTTCGGTCGTACCCGCACGTCGCCCCCCTTGTCGGCAGCACCCGCTTTACGATCAAATATGGACGAGAAAGGCTCGCCCGGCCTTTGTGACTCAGATGGCTGCACAGGCGTACGCGTAGCCGCCGCCTTTGTTGCTGCCGTCGGCACCGGCGTCAGCACTACCATGTCGACCAGCGACCGATGGACCAGTCAACGTCGACTGTCGAAATACGCAATTGATCCAAAACCATCCGAACGTCCTTCCTGACTGCCATCCCTCTAGCAAAGGACGTGCCAAGCGCTTTTCTGCAGCGCGATTGACGTTCGCGAGACAGCAAGCGTCAGCAGACCGTCGGACAAGGCGGCACAACTGTCAGGAAATCGACGGATCAGACGCGCAGCAAGCTAGCGCGCGGGCCGTGCCCGAGCAGGTCTCTTTCTCTCGCGGCGCAGTTCATCATCACGTTCGGCGCTCCGCCGGGCAATATCGAGCAAGCGCTCCGCGACCTGAAGCCTGACATCGGTCACGGCATAGCGTTTGTGTGCGGCATCGGCCTCAAGCGTCTGTCGATAAAGACGACGTTCGGTAATAAGATAACCGTTGGCCAGTCGCGTGACATATTCTCCCGCCGCCGCGAGCCCGCCACCGAGCAACACCCCAGCGCCCGGACTGATGGCCTGCGACAATAGCTCAAGCCGCGCGATCTGATCGGTTGTACGATCAACCTGTGCGAGAGCCTCTGCCGCGATGCTAACCGCTGACCGGCGTTCGATCGTGCGCAATCGCACCAGCCTGTCCTGCCGCTTTACCCGGCTCACGATTGCAGCAGGTCTTGGAGGTCGGACAGCGTTCGCGCTGGCGCAACATAGCCGTCGGGATCCTGCCGGATGAAGTCGAGGATCGCAGGCCTGATCGCGATCGCTCGGTCAATTTCTGGATCAGCACCCTGCCGATAGGCACCCATCAGAACCAGATCGCGGTTCTCTTCAGCAAGCGACCAGTCGCGCCGAATCTGGGCAGCCGCGACGCGGTGCGGTTCGTCAACCAGATCATTCATCGATCGGCTCAGAGATCGTGCAAGATCAATTGCGGGAAAGACCCCGGCTTCGGCCAGGCTACGTGACAGCACAATGTGGCCATCGGTTATCGAACGCGCGGTGTCGACGACAGGGTCGTCGAGATCGTCGCCATCGGCAAGGATGGTGTAAAGCGCAGTAATCGAGCCCCCAGAACGCTTGTCGCCGCCACTCCGTTCGACAAGGCGCGGTATCATGGCGAGAGAAGATGGTGGGTAACCCTTGACGGTTGGAGGCTCGCCCATTGCCAGTCCGATTTCGCGCTGGGCATGAGCAAGGCGCGTGAGGCTGTCAACAATAAGCAAAACACGCTTACCCTCGTCGCGAAACTGTTCGGCAAGCGCTGTTGCGCGCTCGACGGCGCGCAACCGTAGCATTGCGGGTACATCGGCAGCGGCAGCAACTACAGTCGTGCGTGCACGAGCCTCAGATGCAACGTGCCGATCGACAAAATCGGCGATTTCGCGCGCGCGCTCCCCGACAAGCGCGACGATAATGGCGTCAGCGGTCACGCCGCGCATGATTTGAGCAAGGAGCGTCGATTTCCCGACTCCAGAGCCTGCGATAATGGCGAGACGCTGCCCTTGCCCCAAGGTCATCAGACCGTCGATCGCACGCACCCCTGTAGTCATGACGGTATCAATCCGAGCCTTGTTCATGGGATTTGCAGAGGTTTGTTTCCGCCGATGCGCCTGAGCGTTGACCGGACCCAAGCCATCGAGCGGAAGCCCCATCGCGTCGATCACGCGACCAAGAAGCGCACGTCCGACATCGATCTCTCCGACGGTTTCGTCACCGGTAACACGAGCGCCAATGGTGACGGCGATGTCGCCCGCAAACGGTACCAGATGAAGGCCGTCATCGCCGAACCCGGCAACAATAGCGGGCTCCCAACGGCCATTTTCGGTTGCGATACGAGCACCGCTGCCGACCGCGAGTTCAAGACCGCGGGCGCGCAACATGCCGTTGGCGCTGTGGGCAATCGTCCCGAAAAGTTTAGGCGACGCCGTCGTGATACTCACAGTCGACAAAAGGGTGTCGACACGCGTGAAGAAATCGACCTGCGTCCTCATGCCGCAAGATCGCGCATCGCGACGCGCAAGCGGTCGAGAGCATGGGACGGGCCATCTTCTGCCGCGCTCTCTCCGACGGTCAACCGAAGAGCGCCGGACGCCAGCGCAGAATCAGCGCGAATTTCAATGCCATCGCCCAGTCCAGTCACCAGATCGATGTTTTCGGGACAGACATAGAGGACAACGGGTCCTGAAGAACCGCAGATGGCACCGGCCAGAGTGCGCGCGCGCATGCACAACAGCTCGGTATCGACTGGAGCCTTTCCAACAATGTCCTCGACGAGGCGCAGAACTGCTTCCGAAAGCAAGGTCGCAAGCGGCTCGGGATCGCAAGGTTCGATTTGACTGGCCTGCTCAACCAGCGAGAGTAGAGCGACGCGCTCGGCCTGAAACTCCTGCTCGACGATCCGTCGTCCCTCGGCAAGACCTTCGGCATAGCGGTCGGACTGGGCCATCTCGTCTGCCACCGCGATTTTGTCCTTTGGGACCAGTTGAAGGCGGTGCGCCCGGACAGCGGTGCCCTGTTTCCATAAATTAGACAAAATCTTCTGTCCCCTGACCCAGTTGAATGGTCCCATTTTCGCCCATCGTTTTGGCAATCATCACTATGGATTTTTGCGCGACCAGGACTTCTGCGAGGCGAGCTGGGCCCTGCTCGGCAATCGCGTCGCGCATCGTGTCGGCGGCGCGTGCCGACATCGTTGCAAAGATGCGTTCGCGCTGCGCCTCTGTAACGCCTTTCATGGCGAGCGCGAGATCGGCGGGGTCGACGGACCTGCAAACCACTCCAAGATCCTTGTCAGCAAGCGATAATATGTCATCGAAGATGACCAGTTCATCCTCGATCCGCTGGCCAAGGATACGATCGCGTTTCATGAGTGCCTTCATAAGTCGTTGCTGCAGCGCCCTTGGCGCATGATTCAGAACCGCTGCGATTGTGGGTACGTTGCTGAGAACGCCGGGCGCAGCCTGACCCCCGGTTCCGATCCATTCGGCCAGCTGGGAATCGGCGAGTGCGAAGGCATCTTCGCTAACGTGCCCGAGCGTTGCTGCCCGGAATAGAATATCTGTCTGCTCACCTTCGCTCAGTTGCGCAATAACGGCGGCGGCGACGTTGGGCGCCATATGCGCAACGAGGAGCGCCACAAATTGGGGGTGTTCGTCACGTGCAATGACGAGAAGATCATTAACTGACAGCCATTTCAACGACGGTAACGGATCAACAAGAGTCTCGGGAATAATCCGCTCGAGCATGGCCGGGGCACGCGCGCTGCCAAGCGCGCGTGTTACCACACCGCTCAGATGACCTCCGACCTCGCTCGACATGGTGGTCTGACCTTTTGCGCCTTCGACAAACCTGTCGAGGGCTGAAGTCACGCGGTTTTCGTTAACATCGCCCAGCGCAAACATCGCGCTGCCGAGACGTTCGATTTCCTGTGGCTCAAGACGCGACACGATGGCCGCAGCCTCCTCTTCGGCAAGCAACATGAGCAGGATGGCTGCTGTTTCGTGCTTTCCCGGCGCGGCGCGCAGTTCATCCATTGTCGGCCTCGCTGACGAGCTGGCGCACAACAAGCGCCGCACGCGCTGGGTTAGCGCGAACAAAATCACGAACCAGCGCAACACGGTCGGCATAGCTTGGCGTTGACTCGATCATGTCGAGCGTCACGCCAGTGGTCGTATTATTGTTCAACTCCTGGCCAATCAGCGTACCGATCTCGGTAAGCCGCGCAGCACTTGCGGCAGCACGACGCTTCAACAACGGGCGCCCGACACCAAAGATCAGCAGTGCGACGACGATGATGGCAGCGACATTGCGACCAATCGTTGGTAGCCATGCATTGTCGTACCACGCAGGCTTATCCACCGTTGCGACCTGGAAGGGACGTGCTGAAACCGTCACATTATCGCCGCGGGTTGCATCAAAACCGATCGCGCCCTTTACGAGGCCATCAAGAGCTGCCAATTCGACACCCGAGCGTTTCTTGGGCCCGTCCCGAAGGGCGACGGCAACCGAGAGACGTCTGACCTGACCACTTGCGGTCTTTGATACCGATACTTCGCGGCCCAGTTCGTAGCTTTTCGATGTATCTTCGGAGGTTCTTCCTGGAGGCGTCACGCCGGGTTGAACACTTTGCGCATTTGCAGCTGCCGTGGTTGGTGTTCCGGGCTGAACGGGCGCGCCGGCCTTTGACGGTGTTAACGACGCGGGCGGTGTGGCCGTCACTGACGATGCTGGCGGTGGCTGGTTCGAGAGCGTGCCCGGTATGCCCACGGCAGGCTGTTCGCCGGTCGCCGAAGTCCAGTGAGACTGTTCGAGCTGCACGGCTCGGCCGCTTTCGGGATAAATTTCCCTGGTCGCCTGCTTTTCATCAAAATCAAGATCGGCATGAACTTCGGCAGTAAAGCCGTCAGGACCGACGATCGGTGACAGAATATGCATGACAGCATCACGGTAACGGGCCTCGACCTTGTTCTGTACGTCGAGCTGACGAGCCGTTTCCGCAGCGAGGGGGTTGCTCATGTCAAGCGAAAGCAAATGGCCTGCCTGGTCGATGACCGTCACGTCATCGGCATTCAAGCCACTCACCGACGAAGCCACGAGATGGACAACCGCCTGTACCTGGGCGTCGGAGAGTGACCGGCCATTAACAAGCTTGACCATGACCGAGGCAGAGGATTTTATGCGATCGCGAACGAAAAGACTTGGCGGTTCGACCGCCAGATGAATCTTGGCCGATTCAACCGCATCGATCGCCTCAACGGTCCGCGCCAGATCGAGTTCGCGTGCGGTCCGGAGATGTTCGCCTTCGAGGGCATGGCTGGCCCCCATCGGAAGGCTGTCCAGTGAGGCGGAAGCGGTGGGTGCCGATTTTGGCAACCCCTGACCCGCGAGAAGCATGCGCGCACGATGATAGTCGTCCCCCGAAACGTTAAGCGTGCCGCTATCGCCATCGATCTTGTATTTGACGCCGGCCGTGTCGAGTGCCGCGGCGACGCCGGCCTTGTCGGCATCGGCGAGCGCTGTAAAAAGTGGGCGCTGCGCCGGCGCGCTGATCGCCATCCAGGCAAACACAGCGGCTAGGGCAACGCCCAGCAACCCGAGCATGGGCAAGCTGCGCCGGACAAGCGGCTGATCAATCACACTGCGCAGCTGGACCAGGCCCGGCAAACTCCCTGCGCCCGGGATGGTGGCGGAAATGAGCTCAGTTGCCATTATGCGGGCATGTTCATGATATCACGGTAAGCCGAGAGCAGCTTGTTCCGTACCTGCAACGTAGCTTCGAACGAAATCGATGCTTTCTGGCGAGCCAGCATGACCGAGGCAATATCGGTCTGATCGCCGCGTTCGAAGGCTTCGGAAGCCGTATTGGCTTTGGCCTGGAGCGTGTTGACCTCGCTCAGCATCTGACCAAAGCCAGCGCCGATCGGCGCAGCAGCGCGCGTGGCATCGCTATCCTTCGCCACTTTCTGGAGCGCTTCACTGCGAGCCAGGACGGCACCGCGCATTGCCATAAGACCCGAAGCATCAATGCCGCTCATCGGACTACGCCTTTCCTAACGGAGGCGGTGCGGGCCCGCTCGAAGATCGAAGGGAACCCGCACCGAGCGATAGCTACCGGGGACCAACCTGACAGCGACCGTTTGGCTTGGTGCGATGCAAGCGCGTGCGGACGACTACTATGGATCGCTTCCGTCATCATCGCCAATTCTCGATCGCTCAACATTTCTGGTCCTTCAAATGTGTACCTGGCCATTTCAGCAAGAGCTGTGCCAAAAGAACATGACCCAGCTCCAAACAGCCCAAATGCCGTGAGCCTCGGTGTCTCGAGAAGAACCAGCCACCGACACATGCCATCCGTCAAAGGGTTGTCGCCAGCGTCATAAAAATGGCGGGCTAAAGCTTTCGGCACAGACGCCGTTACCAAAGCTGTGGCGATGCGGACGAGCTCCGGCCGCCGGGCACATGAAAGGGATCTACATGACTTACATCGGTACCAACATCGCTGCACTGCGCTCGCAGAACGGCATCAATTCGGCAAACCTGGGGTTGCAAACTTCCATGGAGCGTCTCTCGACAGGTAAGCGCATAAATAGCGCCAAAGACGATGCTGCCGGGCTGGCCATTGCCAGTCGAATGACATCACAGGTGCGAGGCCTCACCGCCGCCATGCGCAACGCCAACGATGGCATCTCGCTCGCTCAGACTGCTGAAGGCGCGATGGGCGAAGTTTCCAACATGCTGCAGCGGATGCGCGAACTGGCAGTCCAGTCGGCCAGCGGCACCAACTCTGATAGCGACCGCACGGCGATCCAGGCCGAAATTACACAGCTCATCGCCCAGACAGACGACATCGCCAGCAAAACGACTTTCAACGGCACCAAGCTGGTTGATGGATCGGCGACCGCGTTGTCGATCCAGACGGGGCTTAATTCGGGCGACACAGTGACGCTTGCCATTGCGTCGGTCAAAACGAGCGATCTCGGCATTGCAGCGATTGATCTATCGACGGCAACAGGCGCGTCGGCGGCGCTCGCGCTCCTCGACACTGCAATCAACACTGTCGATGCCGGACGCGCAAATCTCGGCGCAGCGCAGAACCGCTTTGAGGCAACAGTCAGCAACCTGACCTCAACTGTAACGAATCTGACCGAGGCCCGCAGCCGTATTGAAGATGCCGATTTCTCGGCTGAAACGACGCAGCTCGCCAAGTCGCAGATCCTCAGCCAGGCGGCAACGGCAATGCTGTCACAGGCGAACAAGAGCCAGCAGGATGTACTGAGCCTGATCCGCTAAAACGGTTTCCCGGCCTGCAGAAGGATGGTCCCCGAACCAGGTCCGGTGAACGGGCCCCGACGTAACCCCACCCCGTCGGGGCCCAACAACCTTTATCCACCTCCTCAAGCGGCATGGGCAAGCACTTCGCTCGCTCGTGACGCTTTTTTTGGTCAGGCGCCGATCGACGCACGCAATGTCTCGAGCGCGGATTTCTTGATCTGACAGACCCGCGATGGGCTAATGCCCAGCGTTTCGCCGACCTCCTCGAGATTCATTTCCTCAACAAAATACAGTTGCAGAACCATGGCCTCGCGTTTGGGAAGCTTACTGATGCCATTCGCAAGTGAAGCTTGAAGCTGACCCCGCTCCATTGCGACATCGGCACCGTCTCCTGCATCGGCAAACCACATCGAATGATCGGAATAGAGTTCGTCGATGGACTCATGGCGCACCGACTGAGCCGCTTCAGCCATCGCGCGATAGACGGTGAGGTCGAGACCGAGAAGACCGGCTATCTCAACGTCTGTCGGCGTGCGTCCGAACTGTCGTTCGAGGTGCATCCGCGCCTTTTCGATCTCGCGGCGCTTGACCATCGCTGCGCGACCCTGGGTCGCCTGACGGCGCAAAGTGTCGATCATAGCGCCGCGAATACGCAGGCCCGCGTATGTCGCAAACGCGTGGCCACGGTTCTCGAAGGCGCGGGCAGCCTCAATAAGGGCAATCATACCGCTCTGGATCAGGTCCTCTATGTCAATCGCGTTCGAGACCCGACCATGAACATGCCAAGCAAGCTTGCGGACCAGTCCCATATGCGCACGAACAAGCTGGTCGGGGTCGGGACGTTTATGCTGGGTATAGGTCAAAACGTCCGCGGGATCGCTTAACGCCATGAATGATCTCCCTGGTTGCTTGTGAGTGCTGAGGGTGCGACACCTGCTGAGCCGACAACCGCGATCACATCCACGGCTTTTGTGTCGGGAATTTCGAGAAACGATAGCACCGGCGTTTCGGGGAAATGCGGCCGCAGGAGACGCGACAGAGAAGCGCGCGCGGTGGGTGAAGTGACAATTGCAAAGCTGCGCGCGCTTGCCATCATTGGGGTTGCCGCCTCGTTGACCGCGTTGACCAAGCGTGTCGAAAGCGCCGGTTCAAATGGATACTCAGCGTCGGGTCCGACCTGCAGCGCCTGCGCGAGCAGAAGTTCGAGGCCCGGGTCGAGCGTGATCGCTGGCAGTGGCATGCGCGCGGGCACGATGGTCTGGACGATCAGTGCGCCAATTCGCTGAC
The DNA here is from genome assembly GCF_003660165.1 of Sphingomonas paeninsulae. Taxonomy (NCBI): domain Bacteria; kingdom Pseudomonadati; phylum Pseudomonadota; class Alphaproteobacteria; order Sphingomonadales; family Sphingomonadaceae; genus Sphingomonas; species Sphingomonas paeninsulae. Next base: position 610,723 of record NZ_CP032828.1, on the reverse strand, counting down.
GAACGGCTTCATGCAAGGCCCTGGGGTTTGCCGCAAGTGGCGCGCTTTCGACCATGGCCAGAGCAATGCGTTTAAAATCCTTGAGTGGTACGCCTTCGAGGAGAAGGCTGCGGCACAAGGCGGCAATCGCGGGCAGGCCGAAGGGCAACGGCGTCAGGCCTTTGGCGAGTTCGGGCGCGCTTTCCTTGAGCCCTTCGATGAGTTTTTGAGCTTCGTCGATTCCAAACAGATCAGCGGCGCCGATGACAATCGCGCGGTTTAGATGCGTTGCGATGACGGTCGGTGCATCGACAACGGTATAGCCCGCGCTGATCGCCTCCGAACGAAGGTCAGCCGAGACCCATACGGCGTCGAGTCCGAACGTCGGATCCTTGACGGCATGTCCACGGACCGGCGCTTCGATGTCACCGCTGTCGAGCGCGAGAAAATCATCGGGGAAAACCTCATCCTCGCCAACGACGATCCCCGACAGAGTAAGCCGGTAGATATTGGGAGCCAAGGACATGTCGTCCCGAACCCGAACCAGTGGCACGACAAAGCCGAGTTCGCGCGATAACTGGCGGCGAATGGCGGTAATCCGGGCCATCAGGGGAGCGCCACGGCGTTCATCAACCAGGCCGATCAAAGCATAGCCGATTTCCACGCTCAGCGCCGCCTCTTCCTGAAGGTCGCTCCATTCGATGATATGGGTCTGCTGTGCCGGAAGCGCGGGCACAATGATCACGCCGTGCTTTTCACGCTTTCGCAATTGCCAGGCTAGGGCCCCTGTGCCGAGCGCGGCTGGCAGGACAATGAAGTGTGGCATCCCAGGAAGTATGCCGAGAAATCCTAATATGGCCGCAACCGGAATCCAGGCACTAGATTTGCCGAACTGAGCTGTAACCTGTCCGGCAAGGTCGAGCGGCGATGAAACCCGCGTAACAATGGCAGCAGCGGCAATCGAGAGCAGCAGCGCCGGCACCTGGGCGACCAGAGCGTCGCCAATTGCCAGCAATATATATGTCTTTGCTGCGTCCTGCAGCGATAGGCCATGCGACAGGGTGCCCAGCACGATTCCGCCAATAATATTGATCGACAGGATCATCACCCCAGCGACCGCATCGCCCTTTACGAATTTCGATGCACCGTCCATCGAACCATAAAAATCAGCCTCAGTCGCGACTTCCTGGCGCCGCGCCTTGGCTTGTTCAGGTGTCATCAGGCCTGCGTTCAAATCGGCATCAATTGCCATTTGCTTGCCAGGGAGCGCATCGAGTGTGAATCGCGCGGAGACTTCGGATACGCGCCCCGCCCCCTTGGTAATGACAACAAGGTTTATGATCATCACGATCAGGAACACGAATATCCCGACAGCCCAGTTGCCCGCGATCACAAACGATCCGAAGGCCTCGATGACGTGGCCAGCCGCCGCTTCGCCTTTGTGCCCAGCAACCAGTACCACGCGGGTCGATGCCACGTTGAGCGACAGCCGCAGCAATGTCGTGAAGAGCAGGACCGTCGGGAACGACGAGAATTCGAGTGGTTGGGCTGCGTTCAGAGCGATCATCAGCACAGCAAGCGAAATTGCGATATTGGCGATAAAGCCGATGTCGAGAATGATGCTCGGTACAGGGACGATCATCAGGACAACAATGGCAAGTGTCATGATAGGCAGGATGGCGCCACGGGCCGTGGCGCCCCAGAGTGCAATTATGGTTTTGGACGGCATCATGCCTGAATTCCCAGTGAAGCGAGCATCAGATAGGCCAGCCGGGCACTTTGCGGTGCAACGGCAGACATCGGCGACTGGATCGATTGCGTGTCGGCGCGTGCCCATTGGACAGGCGCTGTTCGTGGCGACAGCGCAGGAGCGGCTGGCGTTTCGTCTTCGAAGCGAGCGGCGAAGCGCTGACGAATATCTCCAAGCGAGCGCATTGCACCCGCCCGGTCATAAAACACGGCATGATTGGCACGCGCGGCAGCTGGGAACAGCGTCGCCGCCGGTGTCGAGGGATTGTCGTCATGAGCCTGCAGGAACTTTCCCGCACCCGCTGCTCCCAGGAAATGCGCAAGATACAGATCGACCTGCTGAACCGGATGACCCAGACGCTGCGTTAGATAAGCGCTATTGTCCGAGGCCGAGGCAGCGGCCATCGCCGATGCCGCTTCCGGATTTCGGCGAAGCGCGAGGATGGCATTGCGCGTGGTGGGATCGGCGACGCGATACCGTCCATCCGAACCGCGGCTGATGGCCGAAGTCGCCCAACCCAGACCGTGATCTGCGCCGTGTTTGGCGACAATGTTCAGCCAGCTTTGCTCGACGAACTGGTAAAGTCCCGATGCGCTTGAGGTGGAGGCCTGCGCATCAGGATTAAGGCTGCTTTCAAGACGCGCCTGATGGACAAGATAAGAAAAGCCAACGCCGGTCCGAGCAGAAGCCATCGCGATCGCGTTCTGGACGCGCGCCATACGCGCTTCATTTGCAACCGTCGAAACCATGACACTCCCCAAGATTCAGGGAGTGATCAGCAACTCTCGTGCCAATTATGTTTGGCCGGTGGACCAGGCGGTATCTAAGTCGCATATGGAACTCGTAACCGTCGACTGTCGCGGAGAAGGACAGTGCCATGACAGGATGCGGGGCATAAGGTCGCCGCTATCGGGTGGCCCAAAATTTGCGTCCGACGCACAGAAAGACCGCGTCGGCCGCTCTGGCAAAAATCCTGTTGAGACCATAGGATAATGTCATGCGCACCGACCTCGATCACCTGCCGCCCGCCAAGCAGCGCGAACTCGAGCGTATCGTCCAGATCCTGTTTGAGGAATTCGGCGATGCGACCGCAATTGCAACCTCGGCGTGGAAGAAGCAGGCACGCATCGCCAAGATTTTTTTGTATGGCAGTCATGCGCGCGGCGGCTGGATCGATGAGCCGCATACCGCGAAAGGATATCAATCCGATTTTGATCTGCTCATTGTCGGCAATCACGAGAAGCTGACCGATCGCGTTGATTTCTGGGCGACCGCCGAAGATCGGCTCAACCGCGAACTCGCGATTACAAAGACGCTCCGAACCCCGGTCAACTTCATCGTCCACACGCTTGCAGAGGTGAATGCGGGGCTATCGGACGGCCGCTATTTCTTCATAGACATCGCCCGCGACGGCATCGCGCTCTACCAGAGCGATGCGACCGATCTGCCTGAGCCCAAGCCCAAGACGCCCGAGCAGGCACTCGCCATGGCACGCGAGTATTTTGACGAATGGCATACCGGCGGAAATAGCTTCCAAAAGGGGTTTAGATTTTTTGTTGGCGAGCGTGACTGGAAAAATCGGCATTCCTTCTCCATCAAGCCACCGAGAGCTACTATCACTGCGTCCTGCTGGTCTGCTGCTTCTACACGCCTTTATGCCGCGCGTCACACTATGCCGAGTGAGCGCAGAACTCCTCAGTTTGCGAAGGGTTTAGCTTTAATCGGCTCGGCATAGTTTTAGGCTTGCCACTGGTCACGGAGACGGCGAGAATCCGGGGGTGCGAAAAGACGTCGATCATCTTCCTATAGTCCAGCAAGAAGAGCTGGTGCGCGTGCAGCAGATATTGCTGGATGAATTTGCCGTTGCGATCTCGTGCGCGACGCAGCCCTGGAAGAAGAACGGAAAGATCCAGAAAATAATCTTGTTTGGTTCGTTTAGCCGAAATGACTGGGTCGATGAACCGTCGAACGGATACCAGTCGGACCTCGATATCCTGGTGATCGTTAGTCACAAAGATCTGACCGATGTTGCCGAATACTGGTATGTCGCGGAGGATAAAATACAGCGTGACGCGGCGATCGCGCGCCCTGTGAATATGATCGTCCACACTCTCGAAGAGGTGAACCATGGGCTGACGCGTGGCGAGTATTTTTGGGTCGACATCGCGCGCGATGGCATCGCTCTGTATGAATTACCCGGCGTCGTGCTCGCGACCCCAAAGCCGCTGACGGCGACGGATGCGTACGAAATGGCCAGCAATTATTTTAAGGAGCAGCTTCCTGCGATTGATCGCTGGATGAAGCTGGCCGCTGTCTCCTCAGCTGAAAGCAAGGACGATAGCGCGTGGAGCAAAAACGCAGCGTTCAACCTGCATCAGGCAGCGGAAACTGCCTACATATGCTTCTTGCTTGTTCGCACTCATTACGTTCCGCGGTCGCACAATATCAAGTTTTTGTGCTCGCTTGCGGAAGACAAGGAGCCGCGGCTCATCGACAGCTGGCCACGTGCGACCAAGCTGGACCGGCGGCGCTTTGAACTTGCAAAACGCGCCTATGTCGAGGCCAGGTACTCGACCAACTACGAGATCAGCAGCGACGATCTCCTGGCCATCACGGATGCGGTGCACGACCTTCGCGACCGGGTCGAGGCGATGTCGCGCGACTGGCTCGATGCGCTGCGCGCGAAAGCCGGCATCGGGTCATAAGCCATCCAGGAAGGCGAGCAGCCGGTCCCCGGGTTTGTCCTCGATTGATGTTGGGCCCGGTCCAAAATCGTGAGCCCGTTCTCCATCTTATCGGGGGCAACCAACCTTCCAGCAATCTCGAATCAGAGGCCATCGGTCAGCGCTCCCGCGATTACGTCATGTTCGTGCTCTGGTCGACTGCTGCCACCCCGCTCGAGGTGGCAAGATAGATCTTTGCACGCTGACGCTGCTCCACCACGCCGTGACTAAAGGTCGCAATGCGCCCGAATGGCACAGCGATTGCCTTCCTAAGCCTATATCTCGAGGTTACCGAACTCGAGACAAAAGCACGCGGCCGTCACGCCGTTTCCTGATCCAGTTTGTCCTGCGTGCGCGTCTCGAAGTCGCTTGCGGTATGCCGCTCGCGCAATTGCTCGGCAGGATCACCATTGACCCGGTTGACCATCCGCCCGCGCTTGACCGCAGGCCGCTCGGCAATCGTACCTGCCCAGCGTAGGACGTGCTTATACTCATGCACCGAGAGAAATTCGGCGGAATCACCATATGCATTGCCGAGGACGAGCGCGCCATACCAGGGCCATGTCGCAATGTCGGCGATGCTGTAGTCAGTGCCGCCCAGATAGGTGCTTTCGGCAAGCCTGCGGTCGAGCACGTCGAGCTGCCGCTTCACCTCCATCGAAAAGCGGTCGATCGCATATTCGATCTTGATAGGCGCATAGGCGTAAAAATGGCCGAAGCCGCCGCCGAGATAGGGGGCGCTGGCCATCTGCCAGAACAGCCAGGACAATGTCTCGGCACGCAACACTGCATCCGTTGGCAGGAACGCGCCGAACTTTTCTGCCAGATAGGTGAGGATCGCGCCGGATTCGAAAACGCGCACCGGCGCCGCGCCCGAACGATCGAGCAATGCAGGGATTTTCGAGTTGGGGTTGATATCGACGAAACCGCTGCCGAACTGCTGGCCCTCATTGATCCGGATGAGCCAGGCATCATATTCGGCCCCGCTATGGCCGAGCGCGAGCAGTTCCTCGAGCAGGATGGTGACCTTCTGTCCGTTCGGTGTGGCGAGCGAGTAAAGCTGCAGCGGATGACGACCGACGGGCAAATCTTGATTGTGCGTCGGGCCGGCGATCGGACGGTTGATGTTGGCGAACTCACCGCCATTTGCCTTGTCCCAGACCCATACTTTTGGCGGTGTATAGGTTTCGTTGTCCGCCATGCTGCTCTCACAAATAGCCTTAGTTTCGACAGTCTAACCGCTATCGTGCGCCAAGTGACTAAAGATATGCTGTCTCCACGTTAGGAAAAATTCCTTTGCCAGCGGCTACTCGGGATCATCGTGGCTCCCGATGCTTTCAGGATGGTACGATGTCCCGACTTTTGTCGACGCCAGAAATCAAGGCGCCCTCCCCCCCTTTGAATGACCCGGACGCTGAGCAAACCATGATCCGCACAATCCTCAAAATGGGCGACCCCCCGCTACTGCAAGTCGCACGATCGATCGAGGAGCGCGATGTGTCCGCGCTTACGGGGATTATCGCGGACCTCTACGAGACGATGCACGCCGCCAATGGTGTCGGGCTTGCCGCGCCCCAGGTCGGGATCGACCTGCGCCTCCTGATCTTCGGCTTTGAATCGAACCCGCGCTTTCCCAACGAAAAGCCTGTGCCGGCTACCACGCTTATCAATCCCTGGCTCGAAGTTCTGACCGAGGAGACCGAAGACGGCTGGGAGGGGTACCTGTCAGTGCCCGGCATGCGTGGGCTTGTGCCCCGCGCGACGCATATCCCCCTCTCGCTTGGCAAATAGACCGCCCGATTTATTGAAAAATTGGCCCCGACGCGGGTGGGGATGCATCGGGGCCTTGCCGAACCGGCTGGCGGGGGACCAACCCCAAAATCCGGTTCGGTATTCGGTTATTCTGTTGATCCTGAAGTAATTCCGACGACGCTCAGGCGCTCGATTGCCAGCACGTCTTCTTCAGAGTGGGGAGTGCCATAATGACGCGACGACGGCGCAAGAGGCCTGTCATGTCTTCAACGCGCTGTGCGGTTGCGCCAAGCGATCCCGACAGAGTATCGAGCATGTCGCGACTTTCGCTAACCGTGAGCGCATGCGCCAGCGGACTTACCCCTTCGATAGCCTTGGTCATGACGGCCACGGCTTGGTTGACGGCATCGGTGTCATTTTCGTCGAGTGCCTGAAGAAGGCGCGCGTTTGCAAGCGTCAGATCCTGGAGCACCGCGACTGAAGTCATTTGTCGGCCGCGAGGTAGGATTCGATCATGCGCGCTGCAATTTTGTCGGGCTCAACCGGGTAGCGCGCTTCGGCGATCGCGGCGCGCACCGAGTTGACCAATGCCATGTCGAGCGGCGCACCGCGAGAAGCAATCATGGCGACCGCCGAAGGTGTCGCCATCGCGGGCTCCGCTGCCGAAACCGGTTTGGGCGCGCTTGTCGGCACCGCTTGCGCGGTGGTTCGGTGCAACGTCGCCGGATCCAGTGGCTGTGCGGCGCCAAGCCTGATTATATCGACCATCACGTCATCTTCCCAAATATACAAACTCAAGAACGGCAGGATACGCAAAAACTTAAATTAAAAAATTCGTATGGTGCCCGGATCGGTGAGCTGGCCAACGATTGCTGGACCTGCAGGCGTCATCTTGACCTTGACACGATCGCCGACGCGACCATCGCTATCGGCGATCCCGGCGCTGACGACACTGAAGCTATCGGCACCCGTGACGACGGTCAGAGTATCGCCTCGCCTGACGACAATCGGCCCCATCGTATCCGTACGCGCGTGCGCCGCAGGAAATGTAAGCAGAGCACGAAGCCGCCAACCAAGGCTGGGGCATCGTACGATAACGCCACCTGCTACCGGAGGTTCTAACACGAGCGTCTCCGGGCAAGGCGCCAGCTTAATTCGTCGATCAATAGGTGTGGCGGTCGCGCCGGGGGGAGCGACGAGGCTACTGCGGCGTCGACGGTGTCAAGATTCTGCCACCCGTCGGCAAGAGCAATATGGGGTATCAGGAGCAAACCGAACGCGGCATGTCGAAATTTTGACGTCATCGAGCAAATCCTTGGTTGTGCCCTGCCCAACCAGCATCTTCCGTGCCAACGCCTCAATTGGCCAAAACCCTTAGATATTAGCCATATTTCTGATCACAAAGGGCAACGCGATACATTTGGCACGCTCTTTGCTGAGTATCCGACATCGCTGGTCTGATACCCGACTTAGCGACTTTTGGGGGCTTGTCCGATCATGGCAGAAGATGCACTTTTTGGGATACACGGCACAGCGCTCGCGCTGCGCTCGCAGCGTCTGACGATGCTAGCCTCCAACATCGCCAACGCTGCGACGCCTAACTATAAAGCGCGCGACATCGACTTCAAAACTGCGATGGGCCTCGCCCAGCAAGGCAGCGATACGGCGTCGGCAATCCGCTACCGCCTGCCCGTCCAGACATCGCTCGATGGTAACACCGTCGAATTGCCGACCGAACAGACAGCCTTTGCCGAAAACGCCGTTCAATATCGCACGACATTGGCTTTTCTCGACAGCCGCATCGCCAGCATCACGCGCGCATTGAAGGGAGAATAGTCATGGCGATGAACGTTTTTGACATAGCCGGACGAGCGATGTCCGCGCAACTTGTCCGCCTCAACACCACGGCATCCAATCTCGCCAATGCGGGCTCGGTATCGGGAACCGAGGCCGGTGCCTTTCGCGCCCTCAAGCCGATCTTTCGCGCGGTGGGCGATCAGCCCGGGGTGGCCACGGTTCAGGTCGACAGCGTGATCGCATCGAACACGCCCGCGACCCGGCGCCATGAACCCAATCATCCGATGGCCGACAAGAACGGCGACGTCTGGGAAGCCGGCGTCGATTCGACAGCAGAAATGGTCGAAATGATCGAGGCCGCACGCCAGTATCAAAACAATGTGCAGGTTCTTGAAACTGCAAAATCACTCACTCTTGACACTTTGAGGATCGGTAAATGACCACAACAATAGACACAAGCGGGCTGACAGCACTGAACGCGACGACAAAAGCAACAGGATCCGCTGCACTCGACCAGAACAGCTTTCTGAAGCTGATGACAACGCAATTGAATGCCCAGGATCCTTTCAATCCGATGGATAACTCGCAGATGGTTGCACAGATGGCGCAATTCTCCAGCGTCGCGGGCATTACCGAGATGAATGCATCGCTGAAAGCGATCGCGGCACAACTCGACACCACGCGGGTCGCCGATGCGGCGGGCTGGATCGGAAAAAGTGCTCTGGTTGCTGCAGACTTCGTAAACAAGGGCACTACGGGCACCTATTCGGGCCAAATCAACCTCGATACCAAAGCCGATAGCGTGATTGTCGACCTCCTCGACAAGAACGGCCTGATCCTCAACACTCAGGATCTTGGCGGCGGCACGGGACCGATGCCATTCCATTGGGATGGAAACACCACCGGCGATGCACTCCGCGTCCGCGTAACCGCCAAGAGCGGCACCACTACCGTCGCAACCACGACCAATGTCTGGACACCGATCACGGCCGTTCAGTCCCCCGGCAGCGGCACGAGCCAGCGGCTCGTGACCCCCAACGGCCTCATCGCACCGAGCGCTGCAATCTCACTCAGCTAACAGGAGATCATTCATGTCCTTCAACACATCGCTCACTGGTTTGAAAGCCGCACAGTCCGACCTTTCGACGATTTCAAACAACGTCGCCAACGTCGGCTCGAACGGCTTCAAGAAGAGCGTCGCCGCCTTTGGCGATCTGTTTGCGTCGTCCCCGACACAGTCAACCCAGCAAATCGCCGGGCTCGGCACGCATCTCCAATCAATCAAGCAGCAGTTTACCCAAGGGACGCTGACATCGACAGGCAAAACGCTCGATCTGGCGATTGCAGGCGAGGGCATGTTCATCGTCAAGGGCGACCCACCGCGTTCGGAAACCAGTTACACGCGTAACGGTGCCTTTTCCCCCGACAAGGACGGCAACGTGCTCGACGCCACTGGGCAAAAGCTTCAGGTGCTTCCGGTCGATGCCAGTGGCAATGTCACGGGAACCGGCCTTGGCGATCTGACAACGCTCCAACTTCCGGCGAGTAAACCCGGTGATCCGACCGTGGCCCTGGCCAATATCTCTATCGGTCAGGACGGTCTTGTAACGGCCACCTATGCCGATGGTACAAGCGGCATGCTCGGCAAGGTCGCCATGGCAAGTTTTCCGTCGGAAGACGGTCTGAAACCCATTGGCGACGCCCATTGGCAATCGACCGGCAATAGCGGGCCGCCGATGATCAATTCAGCCGAAAACGGACCGCTCGGATCGATTCATTCGGGGGCTCTCGAAAGTGCCAACGTCGATGTGACCGAGGAATTGGTCGCCCTCATCGGCGCACAACGCAACTTTCAGGCCAATGCCAAAGCTCTCGAAACCGAGGGCACCATTATGTCTTCGATCATTAACCTGCGCGTCTGATCATGGACAAGCTGATCCACACCTCGCTGTCGGCCCTACGATCGGCGATGGCCCGACAGGCGGTAACGGCCAGCAATCTCGCAAACGCCTCGACAACGGGCTTTCGCGCGGAAATGGCCAGCGTTCGTCCGGTCTGGCTGACAGGTGCCGGATTGAACGACCGCGCCTTTGCGTCCGAAGAAGTCGTGTCCGCCGACATGCAAGGGGGAACGATCACGCAAACTGGTCGGCCCCTTGATGTCGCGCTTCAGGGCGATGCACTGCTGAGCGTGCAGGCCGAAGATGGGGACGAGGCCTATACACGGCGCGGCGACCTAACGGTCAGCGACAGTGGCTTGCTCACAACCGGTGATGGCCATCCCGTGCTGGGCGAGAATGGTCCACTGACCATTCCTCCGGCCGACAAGGTTTCGATCAATGCCGACGGATCGGTATGGATGGTACCTGCCGGAGGGGATGCCAATCAGCCTCAACTCATCGACCGACTGAAACTTACATCGCCCACAGGGTCTGATGTCGTCAAGCACGTCGATGGGCTATTTCGCGTTCGCGGCGGCGGCGCTCTGCCCTCCGATCCCGATGCCAAACTGACATCGGGATCGCTCGAGGGCTCGAATGTCAACGCGACGACAGCGCTCGTTGACATGATCGACGCCCAGCGAGCCTGGGACACCCAGGTCAAGCTGCTGACGACTGCCCGCGATCTCGACAGCGAGACCGCTTCGCTCATGAAATTGCCGAACTGAGGAACTGATCATGGCCAATGCTGCACTTCAAGTCGCCCGGACCGGGCTTGATGC